>JACRGG010000001.1 GCA_016217775.1 Microcaldota archaeon | reverse complement strand
TAAGCACGCGTGCGATAAGCTGTCGTTGACGCAGGAAGAAAAAAACGCGTTTGAATTAGTTCGGGAGCTTGGTTACTACAAGTGGGTCAGGGAGTTCGAGTTCCAAAAAGCAGTATACTCCGGGAAATTCCTTGCAGACGAGTTGGGAAAAAGAATCGGCTTGACCACCTTGGAATCAAAGTACTTGCTTAACTTTGAGTTCGCTTTGGCGCTTGCTAACCCTTCCGATGCGAAAAAACGCGCGGCCGCTAGGATTAAGAAAAGCTTGTTGATTGTAGGCAGGCAAGCAACTAGAATCCTAGAGGCAAATGAAGCTGAAAGAGAATATTCTTCCTACGAGTTTGCGGATGATGAAATCGAGGGCGAAAACGCTTCAAAACTGCGCGGAACACCCGCTTGCGCTGGAAAAGCCAAAGGAGTGGTTAAAGTAATCAACTCTGTTGCAGACGCGCATAAAATGCGCAAGGGCGATATTCTTGTTTCAGTGGCGACAAGCCCGGACTTGCTTTCCGCAATGCGCCTTGCAAGCGCGATTGTAACCAGCGAGGGTGGAATCACCTGCCACGCGGCGATAGTATCGCGCGAACTAAAAATTCCGTGCATCGTCGGAGTGAAAAACGCTGGCAAAATACTTAAAGACGGCGAAGCAGTGAAAGTGGATGCGTTTAAGGGAATTATTTTAAGACAATCTTCTGGCGGGTAAGCATGGATTTTGAGGAAAAGTGGGAAGTGCCCGAAGTGGGTTTTTTCGTCAAGGAACAGTTCATCGAGTACACGACAAGATTGAAGGAATTGACTGCAACTGGATTTTCCAAAATAATCACCGAATACCGCAACGGAGTGCACCGCGGCTACCTTAATGCCAGCGAGTGGAACAAGTGCGACCAAGCCTTGTTTACTTGGGTAAAAAACAATCCAGGCAAGGGAATTGAAAGAAACGAGTTTATTCAACAATGTTGTGAGGAGTACTTGGCTTTTCAAGACGATAAATTACTTGGAAAAAGCTTTTCAAATCTTTCAAACAAGCAGCTCAAAGAGTTCTATTCACAATTCATTGCGTTAATGCTTAAAACCCACAATAGCGGCCAGTTGTGGAACGTGCTTGAGAACGAAAACCAGCTTCTTTCTGGGTACTTAACTCAATTCATTTACGGCAAAATTGCGGACAAGAAAACTGCTTTGCGCGCCTGCCAAGTTCTCCTTTCACCTGCTGAAAAAACTCTGGTTGAAAAACTTAACGAGGAGTTAAACAAGCTAGTTGCCGGCGGCGCGGACTTGGATTCTTTTTTTGAAAAATACGCGTGGGTATCATATAATTACCTCGGTCCTGCAATGAACCGCCGAGAGTTCGACGAGCAAGTGAGCAAGCTGAAAAAAACTCCGGCAGAAACAATTGACTTGACTAAACTGCGAGCTGAACAAAACCTCCTGCTGGACGAACTGAATGCGGATTCTCTTCACAGAAAATTGTTTGAAGTAGCGCAAGGAATTCTCTTCGCCAAGGCAATCCGCAAGGAAGCGGTTTGGCGAGGGTGTTGGGCGTCTGAAAAACTCTATAGAGAAATCGCGTCAAGGTTAGGCTTGTCGCTAAGCCAAGCGCGTTATTTGACTAAAGAGGAAGTAATCCTCGCTTTGGAAGGTAACTTATCAAAACAAGACTGCGCTAAAACCGCTAATTCTCGCCTTAAATTATGCGTGATATTAATTGAGGGCAGCAGCGAAACTCAGTTCTTGGGGGCTGACGCGCAAAAATTCTTGGATGGCACTCAAATAAAAAAATTGGAGGCAACCTCTAACAAGTTAGTCGGGCAAACCGCTTATCCCGGCAAGATACTCGGAGTGGCTAAAATAGTCAAGTCAACTGCCGACATTCAAAAAGTGCGCGAGGGAGACATTATTGTTTCAACCGCGACAAGCCCAAACTTATTGCCAGCAATGAACAAAGCCGCGGGGTTTGTCACGGACATGGGCGGAATCACCTGCCACGCCGCAATCGTTTCAAGGGAAATGAAAAAACCCTGCGTGATTGGAACAAAAGTCGCCACAAGACTGTTTAAAGACGGTGACAAAATCGAGTTGGACGCGGACAACGCGACAGTAACAAAAATTAGTTAAAGTTCCTTCCTTGCTTTTAAGAAAAGCAGTTGTTGCGCAAACCCCGCGTTTTCTCCCCAAGTGCTTTCAGCGAATTCCTGGATTTGTTTTTCACTCTTGATTCCGTAATATTCTTGCATCGCTTTCTTAACCCAAACATCGGTTGGAAACGCGTTCGTTTTTCCAAACCCGTAGAGGAGAATGCAGTCCGCGACCTTCGGACCGACCCCCGGCAATTCCATTAACGCCTCGCGGGCGTCAATTAATCCAAGCTTGCTGATTTTAGGGAGGGAAAAACCGTTTTCGCAAATTAATTCCGCGGTTTTCTTCAAGTACTCTTCTCGGTAGCCAAGCTTAAGCGGAGTCAAATCCGCTTCAAGAATTTCAAGAGGGGAAAAAATTCCGGTCTTACCATGCAGCCCCGACACTATTTTCTTGATTCGCGCAATATTGTTGTTCTGGCTCACCAAAAAACAAACGGTTGTCTCCCAAGCATCGCTTTTAGTCAACCGCAAGCCCGAGTATTCCGCAACCGCGGACTGCAGAACCTTATTGCCTCGCGAAATCTTTTTGTAAATTCCCTGCAAGTCGTCATCAAGGCGCAGCATTTCACGCGATTGCTTTTCAAAGCCCTTGCTGGGTTGTAGTTCCTTGTTCTCGCCGAGCCTAATTTCGTGCCCGCCGCCTATTTTCTTGTAGTGCTGCGAGCCGATTTTCATCCAAGTAAACGTCGGGGTTTGGCCGCTGTCCATCGTCAGCTCCAAGTCAAAGCGCGTCGTTGCGACCAAAGTCTAGTCCACTCAAATCTTGCCAACCAAGTTAACGCCGGGCTTTAGCGTCTTGCCGCCGGCAGTCCAACTCGCGGGGCACACTAGCCCGTTGTTTTCGTTAACGAATTTAGCCGCAGTGATTTTTCTTAAAAGCTCTTTAGTGCTTCTGCCAATCGAGTTGTCGTGAACCTCGAACGCCTTTAAAACTCCGTCGGGGTTGATGATGAAAGTCCCGCGCAAGGACATTCCGTCCTCCTCAACGTAAACCCCGAACGCCTTAGCCAACTTTCCAGCCGGGTCGGCCAGCATCGGAAACTTTATTTTCGCTATGGTAGGCGAGTTGTCAAACCACGCCTTGTGCACGAACGCAGTATCACAGCTAGCGCTTAACACTTGCGCGCCTAATTTCTCGAACTCCGCCGAGTTGTCCGCCAACTCCCCCAATTCGGTCGGGCACACGAACGTGAAATCAGCGGGGTAGAATACGAGTGCGACCCACTTCCCGCGGTAATCGCTTAATTTCACTTTCTTGATTTCCCCGTTAGTAAACGCTTCAAGCTCAAAATCGGTTATTTTCTCATTTACCTTAAACACTCAAACCACCTTTTCAATCCGCAAAATTAGCTGATAGTATTTTGATTCGAAAAATTAAATAATGCTTTTAACTCACAACCCAAGGGGGAGTTATCCCCCAAAGTTGCGGACTGCCCAAACCCCCCTTTGGGTGACGAATTCCCGCAATGCATTAAATACCCGCGGCGCGTAATCAGCATTATGCTAGACGTCCTCTCGATTGGCGACTCGACCATAGACACTTTTTTGAAGGTCAACGACGCGCACGTAATGTGCTCCATAGACAAGCAGGGCTGCAAGTTCTGCGTGAACTACGCCGACAAGATAATCGTCGAGTCCCTCCACCAATCCGTTGCGGGCAACGCCGCCAACAACGCGATTGGCTCCTCCCGCCTAGGCCTTCAAACAAGCATTTACACGACTGTCGGCTCGGATTTTGACGGGAAAAAAATCTTGTCGCGGCTGAAGAAAGAACGCGTTTCAACCAACTTAGTTAAAACCGCGCGTGGAATGGAGTCGAACAAGAGCACCGCCATAAACTTTCACGCCGAGCGAACCCTGTTCGTCTACCACCAGCCGTGGAATTACCATCTTCCAAAACTTCCGCCCGCGCGAATGGTTTACTACACTTCAATGGGCAAAGACTTTGCGTCAATTACAAAAAACTTGCTTTCCTACGTGAAAAAAAACAATTCCATTCTCGCCATTAATCTCGGCTCCCACCAGAGAAAATCAAGTTACCCTAAAATCAAGGCAATTATTGAGGCGACAACTCTGTTTTTCTTCAACAAGGAGGAAGCAGCCGAGTTATTGGGCTTGCCTCACTCGGCGAAAATGAAGGAATTACTGGCTGGCGTTAAAAAACTCGGGCCGAAAATCGTCGTCATAACCGACGGGCCGAACGGCAGCACTTGCTTTGACGGAAAAAACTTTCTGCAACTAGGGATTTTCAACGTGCCTGTAATAGAGCGCACCGGGGTTGGCGATGCGTTCTCAACCGCGTTTAGCGCCGCGTACCTGGCCGGCTTTGGCTTGCCGACTTGCCTGAAGTGGGGGACAATCAATTCAAGCGGAGTAATACAAAAAATCGGGCCGATAGACGGACTCCACTCAAAAAACGAAATCCAAAAAATCTTGGGCAAAAACCCTCGTTTTACTAAAGCTGGCTTTTGGTAGCCTCTTTTCGCGCCTTTGCCTGCCCTAACCCAATCGTTTTTTTAACCCAAAAAGCGTTATTTTCCGTATATGGCTTCTGTTTTCATAGAGTGGGTATTGAACATTTTCATCGCGGTTTTAATCGCGTTGTTCGCCCAGCTTTTCTACACTCGCGTGGTAGTCGGCAAGCCCTCGGCGCGAGAGTTGGAGAACAAGCTTCAATTAGTCGCCAACGAGCTTGGGGCATTGGGGCAAGTTCGCGAGCAGGCTCAAAAAAGCTTTATGAAGGAAGAAATTTCGGTGGACGTATTCAACGAAATGAGCTACGCTTACGCCGAGAAGGAAGACGCGCTTAAAACGCAGCAAAAACGCTTTGAGCTTGAACTGCAAAAGCAGTTAGTCGCAAGAATTTAATTCATCTTTTACCAAAAGATTGTTTCTTATGCACGGAATTAGCGTCTTGAAATACCACGACGGGCAAAAAACAAATTACTTGGTGTTGTCCCACTCCAAGCCGGATTTCTCCTCAACCAAGATTTCTCAAATCCTGCGAAAACACGGGTTGCTTGAAGACGGGGACAAGGTCGCCAATATCAAAGTTGAAAAAACCGGAAAGTACGTGCTAATCCACGACAGGATTTTTTTAAAGCAAGGCCTCGAACGCCACGAGATTGAATTGCTCCAGCCAGTGCTGCTTTCAATGGCGGGAAAATGGCTGCGAGATGGAATAAAATCCGTCAGGCTCCACGAAGACTTGCCTGATGGCAGTATCTTCCACGAGATTGGAATGCACCCGACTACGGCGTGGCACCCAAACAAGCTAGTGCAAGAACTCGAAGGGCTTTCATACAAGCAGCCGCGCAAGCCGAATTTGCTTAAGCCTTTTTCCAAATTATTTCAAAGTAACCGTTTAGTTTTGTAGGCGTTTTACGAGGTAAACTGCGTTTTTCAGTGATTTATTGGTTTTTGTCATTTTCACGAGCGCAAACCGCCAAAATTTTGCTACAAAACTAAACCCTTACATTTCAAAAAATCTTCAGGAAGAAAAGGCCTTGAATCACTCCAATCAACACTAGCTGGTGAGTCAAGTAAATCAATAAGGAATTCCTGCCCGAAAGCTCCAGCAAATCAGTTGCCTTGCTTCGCGCAACCGGCGCGTTAAACTGCCTAGAGTAGTTTTTGTAAAGCGCTTTTCCCAAAAACATTCCAACCAACACCACGCCAAGCCACGGGAACAACGGGTAGTAGTCGAGCGTGTAAAAGCCCGGGAACTTCACTCCAAGCCAAACCAGCCACGGTGTTGCCGCCGAGAGAGTATTCAAGTAAAACCCGGTCGCGATTGCTACCGCGCCGAAAAAGAGGTTAGCGTGGAAAAAGTTCTTGAAAAAATAACTAAGCAAGACAGCTACGGCAATAAAGTGGATTACCCCGAACACGATGAACCCCTTGTTTGGGTAAACGAAAGTCGCCAGCGTGATTAAGCCCGCGACTGCAAGCAAGAGCGCGCTGCGCTTAATCGTCTTAACCAACGGGTTTTCCTTGCGCAAGAAGGCTTTTTCGTAAGTTAACGACAATCCCGCGCCAACCAATAACAGCATTAGAACCGCGGCCGAGCGCTGAAAGTAGAGAAAAAACCCGTCGTACAAACCGATTTTTAGCAATCCAAAATAGTTCAAGTCAAAAAACAAGTGGTAAACAACCACGAGCAAAATCCCGATTCCGCGCAGCGCATCGAGTTCCCAAAAACGCTTTGAAACAAACTTGCCTTCCATAACCTTAGCATTGTTTTCCGTAATCCTAGTATTGCTTTCCGCAGCCCTAGCCTTTTTTTCCATAACTCTTTATTCACTTCAAGAGAGTTAAATTACGCTCGTTTTTAATATCCAAAAATATCCCCTAATATTCGCTGGAATCGCTGTTTAATGCCTTGGTTTTTGAATTCAAGCCTTCAGCACGCGTTTTTAGCCAATCAGGGGTTTTCCAGTAGTGTGCTGGGAAGGTTTATATACTGTTTTGTTGCCAATTAATGAACGCTTAATAAAGTTTATGCTTTGTTAAGCACAAGCTGTGTCGGAAAAAATCGTTTTCTCGATCGTACTCATTACGAAATGACGAGCAGACAATTCCGGCACTTGGCGCAAATGGGCACTTGAATAATGACACTATACTCATCGCCCGATGATGTTAGTCGCACTCAAGTTCGACAATAGGTTCCAATAGCAATAAACTGAGTTCTTGCGACCCAAGAAACAATTCTGGAAGCCATTCGCGCTTCCAGGATGACTCCAGTTGATCCTGCTGGAGGATACCGCTATCGGATTACGGCTAAGACATGCAAGTTTGAAGAGACCATAAGGTTTCTTGGCGAACGGCTGAGTAACATGTAGTCAACTTACTCTAAGGAGGGGAATAATCACGGGAAACTGTGGCCAAAACCCCATAGGAAAAAATAACTGGAACGTTGTTTTTCCAAAAAAGAAGAATTATCGGATTCGATTCTGCCTTAGAATAGGACTGCATCTGATTAGGCTGTTGGTGGTGTAACGGACCACCAAACCAATAATCAGTAGGGGCTATGGGAGTAGTAGCCCCCAGAAGGGAACTGAGACAAGGTCCCTAGCCCTACGGGGTGCAGCAGTTACGAAAACTCCGCAATGCGCGAAAGCGTGACGGGGGTAGTCCGAGTGACAACTTTTAGTTGTCTTTTGATCAGACTGAACATCTGGTAGAATAAGGGGTGGGTAAATCTCGTGCCAGCCGCCGCGGTAATACGAGTAGCCCAAGTGGTGTCCACGAATATTGGGTTTAAAGCGTGCGTAGTCGGCTTGAATAGTCTTCTGTGAAATCAATCGACTTAATCGATTGGCTTGCAGGAGATACTTTCAGGCTAGGGAATGGAGGAAGTCAAGAGTACTCAAGGGGGAGGGGTAAAAACATTTTGCCTGCAATTGCAGGCATTATTTGCCTACAATCCTGTAATCCTTTGAGGACTAACGGTGGCGAAGGCGCTTGACTAATACACGTCCGACGATGAGGCACGAAGGCCAGGGTAGCCAATCGGATTAGATATGCACTAATCTATTTAAAAAAAATTCAAAAAAATATCCTAAAAAACTTTAATTGAAGTAATTCGCGCTATGGCTGCGAAAAAACGACGAGCCGAATTATTTTCAAAAAATCATTGAATGATTTTAGTGCACTAAAAACCCGAGTAGTCCTGGCAGTAAATGATGCAAATTAGACGTTGCAGTTTCTACGAGAGACTGCAGTGCCGTAGGGAAACCGTTAAATTTGCCACCTGGGGAGTACGGTCGCAAGATTGAAACTTAAAGGAATTGGCGGGGGAGCACCACAAGACGTGGATGCTGCGGTTCAATTGGATTCAACGCCGGGAAACTTACCCGTAGAGACGGCAGAATGAATCTCAAGCTAAAGACTTTAGCCAACAAGCCGAGAAGTGTTGCATGGCCAGCGTCAGTTCGTGCCGTGAGGTGTCAGGTTAAGTCCTGTAACGAACGAGATCCCTGTCAACAGTTGCCAGCGTAAAAGAGATTTTGCGCGCACTCTGTTGAGACTGCTCGCGTTAAGTGAGAGGAAGGAAGGGGCGACGCTAGGTCTGTATGGCCTGAATCTACGGGGCCACACGTGGCATACAAAGGCTAGTACAATGAGTTCCGACGCCGAAAGGCGAAGGCAATCCCCTAAAACTAGTCCAAGTCTGGATTGTGGGCTGAAACTCGTCCACATGAAAATGGAATGTCTAGTAATCGCGTGTCATCATCGCGCGGTGAATATGTCCCCGCTCCTTGCACACACCGCCCGTCAAGTCATCCAAGCGAGTTTTTGGTGAGGCGCAGTTTAATTGATTGCGTCGAGCCAGAGGTTCGTGAGGAGGATTAAGTCGTAACAAGGTAACCGTAGGGGAACCTGCGGTTAGATCACCTCCAAATAATTGCAAGAATGCAGTTTGATAAACAAAATTCCCGTGAGGGAATCTCAGTTTGTAAGTATTGGAACCTATTAACCCTTTTTTGCTATACGCAAAAAAGCGTTAACGGAAATTCGGGCAGTTTAATGGGCTCGTGGCGCAGCGGTAACCGCGAGGGAGCCGTTTTGTTCCCACGTAGTCGCTAAAGCGCGCCTGCTTTGCAAGCAGGAGGTCGTGGGTTCAAATCCCGCCGAGTCCATTCAGAAAAAACTAAAAAAATTAGTTTGAAAAAAAGTTCTCGTGCCGTGTCAAAGCGGTGGGGGAAAGTCAAGTGTTTGCAAGCCATCGTGCTTGTGTAAATGCAAAGTGCAAGGCGGAAGAACCGAATCCTTTCGATTCCATGGGAAAGGGGTTTTCATGAAGCCGTTGTAGGTGTGAAAAAACATAGTTTACTGCTAGTAGGTAACAAAAAGTTGCTACTATTAAGCCAGTCAGTGGATGGTTTGGTTCAAGAAACGACGAAGGGCGCAGCAAGCTGCGAAAAGCCTTGGGTAGGAGCACGCGTCCGTTAAACCAAGGATTCCCCAATTGATTCGAGAGAATCGAAGACCAGCCGAATTGAAATATCTTAGTAGGTTGAGGAAAAGAAATCAATAGAGATCCGGTTAGTAGTGCGAACGAAAACCGGTTAGAGCAAACCGAAAACGCCTTGGCAACAGGGTTGTTAATGTGGTGTTCGGGCCTCGTTTTTAGACCCCAAGATTTAGCCAAAGAGAGCTGAAAAGCTTCACGATAAAAGGTGATAGTCCTGTAGGCGAAAAATTTTTTGGGGCGGATGAGAGCCCAGAGTAGCGTACCCCTGTTTGGGTGCGCGAATGCGGGAGACATTTACTTCCAACTCTAAATATGTCTTGAAACCGATAGCGAATAAAGTAACGTGAGCGAAAACTGAAAAGCACCCCGGGAGGGGAGTTAAAAGTGCCTGAAATTGGCTGGCGACATTAAGACGACTGCACGAAAGGAATGAAACGCATTAAATGCGCGGACTAGTGTGGCGTCATACTTCTCGAAGCAAGAACCAGGGAGTTTATCAAAGTGGCATTTTGCATTATGCACAGGGAAACCGAAATCCGCGCAACCCTCCGCAAGGGGGGCGAGGCGGAGAGTCTTAATAGGCTCCAAGTCACTTTCTTAAGATTCGAAGCTAGAGTGATCTAAGCGCGCTCAGGACGAAGCCGGCCTTCCGGTCGGTGGAGGTCCGCAACTAATGCTGCTCTATGCGCTTGGGTGAAGTGCGTTTAGGCGTGAAATTCGAATCGAACCTAGCAATAGCGAATTCCCCTCGAAGTGTATCTCAGTACAGCCCTCGTTGAGGCGAGTGATTAGTAGAGCCACTGATTTGGGTGAGCGGGAGGTAATACTCTCACATCCTTGTCAAACTCCGAATTATTCACTGCTTAAGACGCGAGGAGTTGGCCGTTCTGGTTAAGCCATAACGTGCGAGAGGAAAAAGGTCCATACTACAGTTAAGGTCCCAAAGACTTGGCTAAGTGTAATACCAAAGGAGTCATGATTCACAGACAGCGGGGCGGTAAGAACAGAAGTTGCTATCCGTTAAACAACGTGTAACAACGGACCCGTCAAGTGTCGTGGCTCCGCAAACAGCCGGGACTCAAGCCAAGCACCGATACTGTGGAACACCAGCAGTTTGTTGGTGATTTAGTAGGGGGGCGACCGGGCCGCGCGGAAGGCGGGTTGTGAAATCCGTTGGAGCGGCTTGGTATGAAGATCCTGGTACTAGTAGCAGCTATTCCAGACGAGAATTCTGGACGCCGAAGAGAGCAAGGGTTTCTAGGCAACGATAGTCGGCCTAGAGTAAGTCGGTCCTAAGGCTAAACGTATTAGTGATGCCGAAAGGGAAACGCGTTAATATTCGCGTACCGGATAAGCGAGTGCGGCAACGCGAGGTTGCTTTTGACGCTTGTGGATAAGCCTCCAAACTGCAAAGTTTGTTAACCTTAGTAAAACTGGGAAGTCTTGTTGTGAGGAGCACCAGTTGAAGAAGGGAATTGAGCGCTGATTCCAAAAGCCATTGAAAAGAAAGCAGCAATTATTTTATCCGTCCGTACCAAGAACCAGTACAGGTGCTCTAGCTGAAAAGGCTAAGGCGTGGCAGGGAAACTAATGTATGGGAATTCGGCAAGTTGGCCCCGTAACTTCGGGAGAAGGGGTGCCTACACTTGTGCTAAGATTACATCAAAGTGCACTTGTAGGTAGCATTAACGAGGGGACGTCGACTGTTTATCTAAAACACAAGTCTTCGCAAAGTGGAAACGCTGTGCACGGAGGCTGACGCCTGCTCACTGGCATTACCTGACACTCGGGTTCAACCGAACGAAGGGCTGCTAAAGAGCGGGTCTAACTCTGAGACTTAAGCAAGTTGATAAGGGTCTCAATAAATTTGGCCGTATGCTGGAACTACTGACGACAGCGCTCCTGAGAAAGGAATAAAGCGTTGAAGGTTGAAGTATAATCAGCAGGAAACCGCAAGTGAATGCTATGAAAGAAATTCGCGTAATGAAGAAAATGGAGAGGGTAAAATACTATCTCTTGGGAGTCGCTGACTCCGAAGGGTGTTTTTGCGTGTCTTTGAAAAAAGAGCCGACGACACGGTTTGGCTTCGCGCTAGACCCGTTGTTTTCGGTAACTCAACTCAAGGACCACGCGGAATTGCTTCATTTATTCAAGCGCGTATTGAATTGCGGGAGAGTTCAGGAAAAACCAGGGCAGCCGTCCACTATGGAATTTATGGTGGATAATAGGCGGCAATTGGTTGAAAAAATTCTTCCGTTTTTCGACAAGTACAAACCGATGGTTAAGCAAAAGGATTTTCTTTTGTTTAAGAAAATCGTGTTGGGCTTGGAAGAAAAACAGCATTCGCGAATAAGTTCTTTCGAAGAGCTTGTGAAGCTGGCTTTCAAAATGAATCAGGAAGGCAAGCAGCGCAGGTATTCTTTGGAGGAAGTTCTCGAAGTAATTCGAGAAAGAGCGGGTTCCTCAGAGACTATACGCCAAACACCGGGAAAGGGTGAAGATATAGTCCACACGAATTCAATAAACCGAGTTTGTAGCTTAAGGTAGCGTAATACCTCGCCGCTTAATTGGCGGCTTGCATGAATGGCGTAACGAGCGTCCCACTGTCCTTACATTAGACCTGGCGAACCTACTACCCAGTGAACATGCTGGGAAATCCTAGAGGGAAACGAAGACCCCATGGAGCTTAACTACATCCTGTTGTGGAATTATTGTCTGGTATACGTAGCGTAATCAGGAGGCGCCACGCGCAACCTCGCGGGGTTGCGATAGCCGACGATGTAACACTGATTTTATCGGACGATAGTTCTCACTTCCGCAAGGGAGGACAACTGCAGGTGGATAGTTTGACTGGGGCGGTACGCCTACGAAAAGGTAACATAGGCGCCCAAAGTTCGACTCAAAGCGGTTAGAAATCGCTTGTAGAGGGTCAAAGACAAATGTCGGGCTGACTGTAATCTTAAAAAAATGGGTTGCAGGTACGAAAGTAGGGCTTATCGAACAAAGGTACTCTTTTAATGAGAGTCCTTTCTGTCAGACAAGCTACCCTGGGGGTAACAGGCTTGTCGCGGGCGAGAGTTCATATCGACCCCGCGGTTTGGTACATCGCTATCGGCTCGGCTTATCCTGGCGGTGCAGGAGCCGCCAAGGGTTGGGTTGTTCATCCATTAAAAAGCCACGTTAGTTGGGTTCAGAACGTCAACACAAAGGCGTTGCGCGTTCGCAAGGACGCGAAAAATAAAACTAGCTCATATCGGTGAAACCTTAACGTTAATTACTGTCAACGTTATGGCAATACCGAGGGAAGTTGAGTCATTTGAATTCAACAATTCGTGCATACATTGCTGGTTTCCTAGACGGCGACGGAAGTATTTTCTTCCAAATAGTTCGGAGGAAAGACTACAAAAGAAAATTCCAGATCAGAACAAGTATTTCGTTCTATCAAAAAACCGATAACAGCGAAAACTTGCTTTGGTTTAAGAAAATTCTCAAAGTAGGATACATTCGTCATCGTAAAACGGGAATCAGCGATTATACGATTGTTGAACCAAAGGAAGTTCAGAGAATTCTGAAACTTCTGCAACCGCACGTTCGGTTCAAGAAAAAGCAAGTGAAATTAGGGCTGAAAATCCTAATGAAACTCAAGAAAGTGAAGTCAAACAAGGACTTTCTTGAAGCTTGCGCCTTAGTAGATCAATTCAAGGAATTGAATTACTCTAAGAAAAGAACCGTAACGAGTGAAGTTGTTAAAATGACTTTAACCCCGTAGAGACTGAAGGCTTTTGCCTGAGAGTCTTGCATTAAAGCAAGGCTAATACGCTAGTCTCCATTTGCTGCACGCAAGTGGATGATGGTATAGTCCATGCCGTACTCGAATTCATAAGAGCGGGTTTAAACATGCGCGAGACAGTTCGGTGGCATCTTCTAGGATTGCTTGGAATTCTGAGGGAATGGTTCTCTAAGTACGAGAGGAACGGAGAACCGGCGCCTCTAGTGTGTCAGCTCTCTACAGGGAGGCTGAGTAGCCACGCGCCAGTGGATAAGTCCTGAAAGCATCTAAGGATGAAGCCACTCCTAAAACGAGAATTCTTAAAAGTCGGGAGCTAGCAGACTCCTTTGATAGAACGGATGTGTACGCACCAAGCGCAAGCGAGGTGTTCAGCAAACCGTCACTAAAGACTGTTATTTTCTAAAAAAATCATTCGAAAAGCATTTTAATGAAAGTGTTTTTTTAGAAAAAAGAACTTTTTGCCAACTACAATTTGGCTTAAACTATCGTTTTTTCACACCAACAACGGCGTGAAATAAAGCACCCTTTCTCAAATCACAACCCAAGGGGGTTGTCCCCCTTAGTTCGTGACTGCCCAAACCCCCGTGGTTTTGGAGCGCGCAAGCACTTTATTTTTTTACGCTGCTCCAGCCCCAGCTTTGCTTGCACGAGCTTTAGCTTCACGCTTGCGGGCTCGCAGCTTCACTCGTGAAAAACAATTGGTTTTTTTAACTCGTTAATCCACTATTATTCATATGACTTTCTATACCAAAGTTCCAACGCTGCTGGGCCGTTTTTTGGAGAGGGAGAATCTTGACGTAGTAAAGCAAACCCGCGATACGCTCCACGTGCGCGTGACTGGCTGCCACTGGCACAAGGCCGCGCAAGTCCGCGAGCACTTGAAGCAATTCGGCTTGAAGCTGGTGAAGCAAAAGCTTGTCTTGAACGGAAATGGCGGAAACCACGAGCTCGTATTCAAGCCCGCGAATCCAAGCGCCAAAATCAATTTGGAGATGGCGGGAAGCCTCAACGAACTGACTTTTGCCGGAAGGGTATGCGCTTTTTTCGGCGCGCTAAAACACATAAACCCGTATACGAATCAAGCGTTCAAGCTCGCGGGAGAAAAAGGGTGGAAGGTAAGACCACGAATTTACGTAAAAAAACTAGTGCCTACGCACGCGTAACTATTTTTATTGATTTTTATGCCAAACTTGGTTAAAATCGGTTTGATTCAAGCTTGTGCCAGTGGCGACGCGGGGCAAAACTTGGAGAAAACACTTTCATTAATTGCGCAAGCCGCTCAAAAAGGCGCGCAAATAATTTGCCTCCAAGAATTATTTCTCACTAAGTACTTCGCGCAGTATGAAGACAAGAAAAATTTTTCACTAGCCGAGTCAATTCCCGGCCCTACTTCGAACGCGTTGTGCGAGTCGGCTAAAAAAAACAAAGTCAACTTAATCGGCTCGGTTTTCGAGAAAACAAAGGAAGGAAAATACTTCAACACCGCGGTAGTAATCGACTCGAGGGGCAAGCTCGCCGGCACTTATAGGAAAATGCACGTTCCGTACGACCCGCGTTTTTACGAAAAGTATTATTTTACTCCAGGCGACTCGGGATTCAAGTCGTTTGACTTAGGCAGCGCTAAAATCGCGCCTTTAATTTGCTACGACCAGTGGTTTCCCGAAGCCGCTAGGCTGGTTTCATTAGCCGGCGCGCAAATAATTTTTTATCCGACCGCAATCGGGTGGGGCGGAGCCGACCGCTTGGACAAAACGATTCAAAAAGCGCAGCTGGAGGCTTGGCTGACGATTCAAAAAAGCCACGCGATAGCAAACGGAGTGTTCGTCGCGGCAGTAAACCGCGTTGGAGTGGAAGACGACATCGAGTTTTGGGGGAATTCCTTCGTGTGCTCGCCCGACGGCCAAGTAATCGCCCAAGCGAGTAAGGATAAGGAAGAAGTTTTGATTGCGCAATGCGATTTGGATTTGATTAAGGAACAGCGCGAGGGCTGGCCGTTTTTCCGCGACCGCAGGAGCGACGCCTATTCCGGGATTGAAAAACAATCTCGTGGCTAATTTTTTTTAAGATATGCTATTTTGAGGTAATTAATGCTTATGGAACGACAATCGCCTTCATCGCTTGGTTTTTCAATGCCCGCCGAGTGGGAGGAGCACGAGTCTACTTGGGTAATTTTTCCTCACAACGAGAACACTTGGCCTGACGGGCGGCTTGAAGGCGTTCAAAAGGTTTACGCGCAGATGCTCGCCCGCGTGTCTGTCGGCGAGAAAGTTAATTTGCTGGTTGAAAGCAATTCAGTCAAGGAATTGGCGGGTAAACTGATTTTCGAAAACGATTTTGCGAATAGGCAAAATATTTTTTTCCACTCTATTCCGACTATGGACTCGTGGATTCGCGACTGCGGCCCGACTTTCCTGCTAAGCAAGGACAAGAAGGAACTTGCTATGGTCGAGTGGGTTTTCAACGCTTGGGGGGAGAAGTACGAGAGCGAAGAGCCTTTGTCTAACGACAAGATTATTCCAAGCAAGATTAATGAATTGCTCGACGTTAGAGTGTTCAAGCCGGGTATTGTGATGGAGGGCGGTTCGATTGACGTTAACGGCGCGGGAACGGTTTTGACAACCCAGCAATGCCTTTTGAACAAAAACCGCAACTCTAATTTGTCCAAGGCGCAAATCGGCGGCTATTTGAAGGATTACTTGGGCGTGGATAACGTTGTTTGGCTTAAGGATGGGATTGAGGGGGATGATACTGACGGGCACGTTGATGACATCGCGCGTTTTGTCAGCAAGAACAAGGTCTTGGTTTGCTCGCCGGAAAAAACTGATTCAGCTAATTACCCTTTAATGGCGGAAAACAAGAAAATATTGTCCGACTCGGGTTTTGACGTGATTGACTTGCCGATGCCGGGAAACGTTTTCGACGAGAGGCGATTGCCCGCTAGTTACGCGAATTTTTACGTAACAAACTCGTGCGTAATCTCGCCGATTTTCGGGGAAAAAAACGATTCGGCGGCGCTTGATTTGCTGAAAGAGTGTTTTAAGGGCCGTGAAATAATCGGCTTGCCGTCCAAGCAAGTCGTCTACGGCTTCGGCTCGTGGCACTGCCTCACCCAGCAACAGCCGGCAACGAAGTAATTGTTTTCCAAACTATTTTTTCGCAAAGTAATTGTATAATTTTGCGAACGCATAGCCTAATACTAATCCTAGCACTACTGCGGCCACTAGCCCCTGCGCGAACCTCCCAGCGTCGAAAACTGTTTTCTGCCACGGCAGGCTCGAGTGAATCATTGAAGTGAACAACGACATTGCAGCGTCCGGAATTGCGTACACTAAAATTCCGCAGCCCAAGCTGACTAAGCCAAACAAAGACCCTAGAGCGAGAGAAGCTTGTTTTTCGTTAATCTTATCCATTTTTTCACCCCCTGATTACATATGAATGCCATTGTCGTATTTCAATTTATTGGTGCATCGCCTTGGTCATCGCAAAGTACGCGGCTATGAACAACCCTATCCAAAACGCGTTTTTCGCCCAAGGCCAAACCGTTTTCCTGTCTAGTGGCATGATGCGTGTTCACTCCTTTCCTCTTTTCCGTCTTGTTCTTGTTTCTTTTCATCGCCCGCGTGCTTTTCGTGCCCCCCGCCCATTCCCATCATTAGCGCGTGGGCGCCAATGCACAAGGCTATTGCAATCACGTACACTATCCCGCCCTTAATCCCCGCGGCTTGCATTACGAAAATCGCTATGATTGGCGCAATGCAGCACACTGCCATCATCGCGAAGTGGTTGTGCCTTATTTCATTCATTATTTTCTCGAACATTTTCCTTTCATCTCCTTTATTTGTTTTTTCTTTCCCTCAATTGCTTTTATTAACTCCACTTGAACACCCGCTGTTTTTGCACTGGAATGCCCGTTATAGTTACTTGAAAAGGCCCGCTCGCCCCTCCCGTGCTGAAAACTATTTGGCCGTTCACGTGGTGGCCGCTTAACACGGGCGCGCTTGACGGGAAGAACCTTTTTCCCCCAATGTCCAGCGCCATAGCCTGCTTTAGGCTTATTTGGCTTAAGTCAACCGAGTGCGTGTTGAGCGCGGCGCTGAAAACAATTTGCCCGCCGCCCACGCTTTTTGGCGTCAGCGAAATTTCAACGTCGCCGTTGCCCGTAGTTCCGCTGGTGATGGGCTCGAGGTTTTTCGCCTGCTCGACGCTTCCAAAGCTTGCGCCCTCCAATTCGTTTGAGTTCGACTGCGCTTTAAGCAAAATAACCGCCGCAACCAGCCCGCCGGCCACCAGTGCACTCAAGGCCGTCAACAGCATTATCTTCAATCCGGAGTCCATTATTTTTGTATCACCTGTTCAATGCGTTGAAAAAAATTATTGCCAGCGCAAGCGAGCCCGCGGCAACGCTTGCTTGAAGCGCTTTCTTCAAGTCCAATTTAAACAATTCGCGCGAGAAAACGTTTTTTTCCCCATACAGCTCGTGTTCCTTGATTGTTTTCAGCATAAACATTATTCCAACAACGTTCGAGAACACGCCTACGGCGAGAAATAATTCCTGGAACTGGGCGAGAAACGCGCTTGCGGCCGCCAAGCCCAGGAACGGGAGGACGTCTGTCGCGTGGTGCGCGCAGCAGGCAATCATTGCCGCGCTGCTTATTCCCCCGGTTGCGGCGGCAGCCCCCTTAACTCCTTGCGCGCTTTTTGCCTTCGCCCGGCTTTTCACGTAAAAAAACAATCCGACTTGAATCCCAAAGCCGATTATCAGCGGAATCATAAAGTAAGAGTACTGCACGAAAGTCGACAAGGCGTGCTCGAAAGAGTTTAGTACAGTGAGCACTGCCATATAAAATGCGAAAAAAGAGGCGCCCGCCGCAGTCCCGTAAACAATTGGCTTGTTCATCTCATTACCATTCCTTGCAGCAGTCGACTATTTTTTTTATCACTTGCGAGAATTTCCCGGAAATTCCGGCTGCTTCCCCGGCTTTCACGTCGCCTGCGGCATTGCCGCCGGAAATTTTTTTCGAGCCAACCAGCTTTAGGTTAATTGCGAAAAACAAGGAATACAATTCAAACGCCTTGGTGAACGAGAACCACGCTTGTTTCTTGTCGTCTTTTCCGAGTTGTTTCGTCCCGACTTCAATCAGCCTCATACTAGCGGCAAGCAAGTGCTTTGAAATGCACCACTCTTCCCCAACCGGCTTTACGACTATTTGCTTCATCAGCGCCGTGCGCAGTTCCCTGACTTCCTTAAGCATTTCCAAGTACTTTCCGTCATTTGTTTTCATCGCAGTGAAGTAAAAGTGCTCCTCCAAGCTCACCAAGTTCATTAACGCAATGCTCAAATCCTCGTCTTTAGACAAGTCTACTTTCCCACCGCGCGCTTTCTCGACTTGCCTAAGCCAATCATTCACTTTCTTTTCCTCACTCGATTCCATTTTCCCCAAAACCCCTTTTTTAAGCCAAAAGCTGCAGGATTGCCCCGAGTGTCACCAGGAGCAAAAGCGTTATTCCAACGCCCTGGAACACAATTGTCTTCCCCCCTCGCGCTTTAGTCACTAATTTGCTTATGCTTGGCGCTGCAAAAACAATCGCCCCGCCAATAATGCTCCCGACCAAAAACTTGTCTATAATGTACGTTTGGTTGAACAAGCCCCCGTAGTCTCCAAACCAAAAGACTCCGACTGGATAGTATGAAGGCGGGATTAACGCCGTTGCCGGAAGCACGGTGAGCAAAAACGACGCGAGTGCAACCAAGTTCTTGATTGCTGAACTGGCTTTCTTTAACAGCGCGTTTGCAGCCCACGCCCCGGTTGAAACCGCGAAGCCTCCGACGAACAACCCGATTACAAGGGTGTTCACTCCTAAAACCGCCGCTCCCCCCGCCGCGGCTACTATTCCAGCAGTGCAAAGCGGGCAGTGCGCGCTTGCAGCCCTTGAAAGGACTCCAAAAAGCGCAGTAGCCAAAACCGCTTTTTTCGCAACGCTCATATCCTGGTGAACTCCCTTATACTGCCGTCCTTCCCGACAGAGTATATTACAAACGCTTCCGTCTTTCCGCCAGGCATTCCCGGAGAGCCCATCGGCATTCCCGGCATCGCTATTCC
>JACRGG010000030.1 GCA_016217775.1 Microcaldota archaeon | reverse complement strand
CGAGTGCTTTACCGACGCGTCGACGAATTCTTTCTTGTAAACGCTTTCCTCAAGCAATTCGATGACTTCGGGGAGGGTCTTGACCGCGCTTAACTCGCGCATCTTGTCGACGTCAAACAACTTGGCCTTCATTGCCTTAATGCGCGCGTTTGCGTAGCCAAAACTCGAGTCAACCATTTTCTTCAACCTTGGAACAAATTCAACCTAAAAACTTAAGCTATGCTAAAAAAACATTTGCCATACTAAAAAATCATTTTTTCTTTACACTGCCAAAGTGAGCCTTGGAAACCGGCTTTTGAGCGTGCGGCGAGTGCTTGGCTGTTTTTTCAACAGCTTCATCCCCGTCTTGCCCGCCTGCACCGTCATCAAGGCGCGCCTTCTTGCCTTCCTTGCCTGAAAACAATTGGTTGAACGCGATTTGCTTGAACTGCTCGCGGTTTTCATCCAGAATCGAGTCGAAAGTGTAGTCCAACTGGATTTTCCCATCCGAACTCGAGATTACAAGCCCGCCGCTGCAGTCAATTGCCTTCACCGAATCCGCGTGCTCCTTGGCCAACGCCGCGTCCTGCTTTAAGCAGCTAATCACGGATTTAGGCCCGAATTCCTTCACGCCGGATTTAGCGAGGCGCTCAAAAAGATTTTTGTACGCAGGCGATTGCTTTTGCGCCTCGGCAACGAGCTTTTCGCGCGCCAGTGAAATGCTTGATGAAATCATTTCATCGCGCGCCTGCGCGACTATTTTCCTAGCGTGAAGGTGCGCTGAAGAAATTTTCCTCTCCTCGTCCTTGGCCAATGCTTTCGCCTGCTCTAGGGACTGGGCGAGCAGTTTGTCTGCTTGCACCTGCGCTTGCGCTAGAATCGCCTTGGCCTCGTTGTCCGCCGACTTGTTTATCTCGCGGACTTGCCTGTCCGCAGAGAGGCTTACTTCCTTTCGCAATTCCGCTAGGCCCAAAGTATTCCTTCACCTAAGCCAAGTTTTAGCGGCAAATTTTTCTCGCTCAATTTCCTACCCACCTTTCAGCGTGCTGATTATCAGGAAAGCCACTACGAAACCGAGGATTACCATTGTTTCCGGCAACGCCATGAATAATAGGACTTGCCCTTCTTTTCCGTCCTTCTCGGCCATCAAGCCCATTCCGGCGCTTCCGACCATTGACTGAACCCAAGCCGTTGCTATTGCCCCCGCGCCGATTGCGATTCCCGCGCCGATTGCCACTAAGCCGATTCCAACTCCTTCTACCATATTTTCTATCACCCAATTTTTTAACTTAATTTTTTACTGGACTGTTTTCCTGCTGCATATTGTTTTTTACTACGTTGTTTTAATAGTTGAGCGCAATGGCGAAAACGGCCTCCCGCCGCCCTTGTAGTACTTCGAGAAGAACTCCACGTACTGAAGCCTTAAGGATTGGATGCTTGACTCGAACAATCCGAGGACTAACGCAATAGTGTGGCCGAACACGAAGAACGCCCCGACTAGAACGAACATTACCAGCGCGATTACAACGCCGACTGGGTCGATTGAGCCGGATGAAACCGATTTCACCAGCGACTCGAACATTCCTCCTACGGGAATTTGGTTGATTATCTTGGATAAAATGACTCCCGAAAGCCCGAGCGCCATAATCCTCAAGTACGAGAGGACGTTTGCGAGCATTCCCGGCAATTCAAACGCGCCGCCCACTCCCTCGGTTTTTACTATCACCGCGGTTGCAAGCAAAATCCCGCCGACTGCCGCGTACAAAAACGCCGGCCCAAGAGTTGAGGGCGAGACCGCACTCAACCCGATTACTACGAGTGAAAACTCGACTACCAGCCAAGCGGCTTTAGCCGCCGCGTGCGAGTAGTGCTTGTGCAAGACGTTATAGTACACGCCAAGCAGCAAGCCCGTCGCCAAGTGCAGGATTCCCATTACGAGGGCTAGGATAATCAAGTCGTTGAGGCTCTCTCCGCCGCGCTCGATTATCGGGTGGAGCGTGAAGTTGAGAAAATGCTCTGCGCCGAAAATCTCGCCGAAAATATAGCCGAACAATATCGTCCACAAGCTCGCGAGTATTACCGCGCCGGCAAGGGAGTGCAGCGCGCCTGACTTTATTTTCTTAAACAAGAAAACAGACAATACCAAGCCGGCAAACCCGTAGCCGATGTCGCCTAGAATCATTCCGAAAATGAGGGGGAAGAAAACCATTAGGAATACGCTCGGGTCGCCCTCGCTCGAGTTAGGCAGGGAAAAGAACCTAGTCAGGTACTCGAACGGCTTTACCACCATCAAGTTAGTCAATTGCACCGGGGGCTGTTCCTTGGACTCGATTTTCTCAACGTATACCTTGTTCTCGGTCGTTTTGGAAACCATTTTAATTAATTCCTGCTCGAAGCGCTTTTGCACCCAGCCCTCGATTACCTCCAAGTACGCGGTTTGGCTGAACTTGTTGGGCAACTCGGCTTTAAGCGCGTGCGCCTCGAGCTGGCCGATTAGAAACACTATTTTCTCGCCGTACGACTTCTTGAAATTATCCTCGTCTTTGGAAAGTTCGCTTATTCTTGAGTTGACGTGATTTAACTCGCCTTGAATTGACTGAATTTCTTGAGAAAAAGAATTCGAAGAGATTTTAGGCAACTCCTTGACTTGGCCTAGTTTGGAGAGCTTCTCCAAAACTTGCGTCGAGTGTTTTTTGTCGAAAGCGATTAAAGCCGTGTTTTGCGGCAGCAGCGACAT
>JACRGG010000029.1 GCA_016217775.1 Microcaldota archaeon | reverse complement strand
CCAGGAGAGTCGCGTCGTCTTGAAAAAATGCGCTGTGTTTTTCCAACGCGGCTTTAAGCGCTTTTACTAACTTTTTTGGAGGTAAATGCGCGTTTTTAAGCAATAGGTGATGCAATTTGAACGAGCCAAAGCAATCCACGCGCCCGGGCTTCCTGTGGTCGGTGACTCCGTCGGTGTGCGCTATTAGCCAGTCGCCGGGATTTAGCTTAAACTTGCTTAACCCAAATTTCGTGTCGTCAAACAATCCTATTGCTCCCGAGTGGCTCTCGTCACGCAACTCGATGACGCGCCCGCGCCTCACTACCAAAAGCGGCTCGTGGCCGGCATTGCAGTAAGTTAAAGTATTGTCGTTAACCACTCCCGCAATGCCGGTTGCAAACAAGTTCGTATAGTAAGTCTTCAGCGAGTCCAACTTGTCGCTCCCCACGCCTAATTTCTTGGCGAAACGGGGTTTCCTGAAGTTTTCAGCCGCGTCTGCCTTTATTCTCTCCAAAAAAACGCTTACTGAATTAATAATCGCGTGCGGCGGCTTGATTTGGCGGCTCTTGATTATCCTGCTTATTCCAGCCCGCACTCTATCAACGTGGGGACCGGTGACCGGCGCGCCGCCCTTGGAGGAAACGTCGAAAACCCAGAAGCCGAGTTTGCCGGAGCCGTCAAGCAATTTTATCTTCCCAACGTCGCCAGAGCGGGGAATCCTCCTCCGCTTAACGCCCCGGGACCCTAACTCGTCCGACGGCCGATGATAAACCGCGTGCTCAAATTGCATAGGAATAGTATTGGACGCGAGCAAATAAAAAACCAAGCAAGGGAAAATTATGGCTCGCGCAAAGCGTCTTTTTTGACTGCCGCGACAACTTGCTTTATGGAAAACCGCGACGTGTCGAAAGTTTTGTCGACTTGAAACAAGTTGCGCGAGTATTCAACGAAAATCCTCCTCGCCTTTTCTCTCGTCATCGCGTGCCCGCGCGTCTTCACCCGCTTCTCGATAACCGCCCACGGCGCCTCGAGGTTGTAGACTTTGGCGCGGATTTTTTTTCTCTTGGCTAAAGAAAGAAAGGGAAGCAAGTACTCTTTTCTGCAAAAAGCCTTTTCGACAATAACGCTGATTCCCGCGGACAAGTACGCTTTAGCCATTTCAAGCCCGACTTTGGACGCGAGGCGCAAGTCGAAATCATCGGATTTATACTCTGAAACAAGCCACTTGACTGCATCCAATTCAATTAGCGCAGTGCGGGGCAATTCCCCCCAAAGCCGCTTGGCTACCGCCGTTTTCCCGCCCGCCGCGGGCCCATTGAAGACAATCAAGAAAGGCTTCATAAGTTAAGATAAGCTACGCGCTAAGAATATTTAAAGCCAAAGAAGTTAAGTGCAGTCACCGAAAACCAATGCTTGGTCTTGGTGTTTGATTTTTATTAAACGAATATTTATCTCGCTTCATAGTTGTTAAGCTGCGTATTACTTGGCAAACAACTATTTTATGCCAAGAACTTTGTCGATATGCGGATTTGAAAAATAAACCCTAACATCAGCGCCTTCTTCCGTGAGTTCAATCATTTTATGATCCTCTCTTACAATTAACTTAAAACCTTCAAGAGGCAAGTATTTTTTCTTGAAATCTTCATAATTTGCTATATTAAAATCTGCGTCTCCTCTTTCCGGTCTTGTTTTATCGGGTTTTCTAATTTTTAGAATCTTGAAGGGCCCTGACACTGTGTTTAAGGGATCAATTTTGTAGTGAAAACCCGTCGGTGTTTCGTTAATTACGGCGCCAAATGTTTTGACAAGTTCTGTGAACTTGCCGTATTCACCATAGTTCTAGCAAAATATTGCTGCATAACTTACGGGTGCTTCCTTTTGATCAGTGTACTTATCCTTTAGAATACGCGCTTTTCTAACAATTTCTTTTACTAGATTTTTCAAACCCTCTTGATCCATAGAAATGATTAACAGCTATTGCCGCATAAATCTTTGTTTGTCTGCGTCATACGCCTTCGCTACTTCGTGGCTTGAGAACGCTGCGCGCCTCTTTTCGATCGACTTACAACATAACATAAACTACCTAGACTTGCGCCAAGTGCATAAACTTTGAATAAAGCATAATGTCACATAATCAAATTACATGACAACAATAGCTTTAAATACTTTGTCACATAAACTAATTACATGACAAATTTGAAATTTGGGAAGGAAGTGGATAAAATACTAAAAACGCTCTCCAGCGAGATGCCGGCCGCCAACATTACTGCATGGGATTTGAGCCCATTTATGCCATACTTGCATAATTGGAGAAAAAACATTATTTTCCTGGAATGCGACAGGGTAGCAATAGATTCAATTGTCGAACGCCTGTCAAGCGATTACCCGACGCATGAAATCTACGCCGGGATTAAGAAGCCAATACTAAAAATCAGGCTGAACAACGCAGATGCGGCAATAGTCATTATCGCTAGAGAAGGAAAAAATGGCAGAGCAGCAGAGAGTAAATATCCTAGTCTGGAAAAATGCCTTGTTGACTTGCTTTTCTACGCCAAAAATGAATTACTGCCGATCTCCTTGAAAGATATTATAGATTTGTGGCGGCATTACTTAACTGAGGAAGAACCGCTGCGCTTCAACGAACTTTATCGTTATTCCCTTAGAAGATACTTGGGCTGGTTCGTGAGCATACTAGCATATGAATTGTCAAAAAAAGCCGAGCTTAACGCCGATTCCAGGCACTGCAAGACCGGCTTGAAAAACCTGGAGCTCATCAAAATGGTGGCTAAGCTTGAATGAGGATTTCCAAAAACGAAGCAAGGCAGTATTCGACACGCTAAAGATTATTTCAAGAATAGCGCCGGAACTGGTTTTCCTTGGCGGAAGCGCAATTCAAGCAAGGCTTTCCGCGCCTAAACGGCTTAGCATAGACTTGGACATCGCTTACCCCGGCGAAGTGCAGAATCTTGTCAAAGAACTGGAAAAGGAAGGATATTCGGTCATCCAAAGAAAAAGCCGCAACAAAGATTTCTTGTTTTACACGATTTCAAAAAACGGGGTAATGGTAAAACTCGACGTAACCAAGCTAACGATTCCGGAAACAGAAAAAAACAAGATTCAAGACTTTAAGGTTTTCACTCCAAAACTAAGCTATTTTCTTGCATCCAAGCTTTCCGCACTGGCCTTCGGCACTATTGGCAGGCTTGAAGAAGAACCGCAGCAAATTCTGAAGGATATTTTTGACATAAACTGCATTCTGGATTTACAACCCGATCTCGAGAAATTAAGTGCAGACTGGCGGCGGATAATCAAGGACCAAAACAAGCTAAGAAAAACAAGGTTCACGGAATACGAGTGTTTAAGCAGCGTGCAAAAAACGCTGTTGAAATGCGCGCAAGCCGCCCCGCTCCCTGAATTTTTCATACCCCCGCATTCACTTGGAAGCTTTCAGGATATGCTTACTAGCGGAAGAATATCTCGCAAAGATATCGCAGTTATGGCAGCGCGAGCCTTGATTCTAACCGTTAACAGGAATAGTCAATTCTATGAAATTGAAAAAAGCGTTTTGGACGAAGCGAAGGATGCAAAAAAACTTGAAGAAGCGTCAAAAACACTGATTGAAAGAAAATATCTTGACGGCAAGCAAATAACCGCAATAAAAACAATAGCTCCCGCCGCATTAATGTTCTTGATCCAATATAAACAAAGGATTCCCTCCATGCGCGAAGCTTGACGCGAGATTTGAACTCAAAAAAAGCAGAATCAGTAATTTTTTGAATTAGTTGATTGACTAACCTTTCTTTGGTTATTGCCTAATTAATGCTGTCTTAATTAATTCTGGTGTCCTGTTGAATCTATAGCAAAAGGCAAATTTATTTGAACTTTTGAGTTGCCTTTTGCTATCTTGCAAGACGCGGCTATTTGTTTAAATATTTCTGCGTCTTGCTATAGTCAAATTCGGCTGTGATTCAACTAGTTGAACACCTAGACTCGTGTTAAGTGCAGTCACCGGGACTCGAACCCGGTCCTCCAGCTTGCTTCTCCTTTTTCTTTGCTGGTTTCTTTCCATCAATGCTTTCTTTCCTAAAGAAAGGATTGGAAGGCTAGAATCATACCCTTAGACCATGACTGCATTACAACAAAACTACTTGTGTCAAACAAGGTTTAAAACAACTATCGAAGGGGGCAGAAAAGATTAGTGGGACTGCCGCGATTTTCGCTGAATTTCTTTTTCTAATTAATGTCTTTTTCTTTCGTAAAGAAAAAGAAATTATTTCGAACGCGGGTCATGCACACCCCAAGCGCATAGGATGCCAGGCTACCCCACAGTCCCGCATTATTAATGATTGAAAGAATTTTTAAGCGGTTAGAATAGAAAAAAAACTAAGAAAATAAGGGTAGGAAAATTAGAATCTTGGGAATGGCTTGATTTCGTCTATCAAGTCGGTTTCGGAGAGGAACATTCGCTTGCAGCAGTAACGCTCTACGCCCAGGTTGTTGAGGACTTCAGCGGGGTTAGAGCCCTCGCTCACGCTTTGCTTGAACTTGGCGTAGCGGTCCGCGATTGGCTTTCCGCAAGTAAAACAACGAATTGACGGCATCATACGCAAATTACCCCTTTTCTCTAATCTTTCATTAATAACTGCTTTTCCGCATAAATGTTATCTGTACGATTTCGTGAATCTCGCCCGCGCTTTTGGCCCCTTGAATTTCTTTGGCTCAACCCTTCTTGGGTCCTCGACTAGAAACGAGCGGTCCAATTCAACGAATTGCTTTTTCAACTCGTCTCCCTCAAACTCGACTAGCGCCTTGGCTACCGCGGTTCTAGCCGCTTGGGCTTGGCCCATCATTCCGCCGCCGTTAGACGAGACTTGAACATCGTATTTCTTCGAGTCGGTTAATTCCATTGGCGAAGTGAGGGTTTGCTTGATGAACTGCGGGTAGCTCTCGATGGAACGGTCGTTGTACAAGAAAATGCCTGTCCCCGGCCTGACCGCGGCTCGCGCTACCGCTCTCTTTCTTTTTCCCCTTGCTACAATAGTCTTCTTACTCATTTACCGTCCCACCCTAGCTTTTCGCAAACTTCAAGAACGGAAGTTGACTTCGCGGGAATTTTCTTCGCGAACACCAACGCCTTTTTCCCCTCGGGAACTTCACTCATAAAGCAAGTAATCCTCTCTTCCGCGGCCTTTCCTCTCGGCGCGTGCTTTGGCAGCATTCCGCGAATTACTTTCTTCAAGAAATAATCGGGCCTTCGCGGCCAGTGCGGGGAGTGGTCGGGATTCGCCTTGTTCTGCTGCGTTCGGCGCTTTCGGTACACTTCAAACAAGTTAACCGGCTTGCCCGTAAAAACGGCTTTCTGCGAGTTGTAAACCTCTACGGTATCGCCCTTAATCGCCGTCTTGGCGGTAAACGCGGCCAGCCTTCCAACCACGGAGTTCGTCGCGTCAATAATCAAAGTCGCCATAATTTCTTTCACTTAAATCCAAATACTTGCTTAATCAACATTCACTCAATCATTACTTAATTAAACTCAAATTATTATCCTGACGTTTTTCCCGCTCGGGTTTTTCTCGACTAATTGCCTTATCGTAATTATGCCCGCCCCGCTTTTTGAAACCGATTTTTTCGAGGCGTTCAGCGCGCCGACGGTAATTTTTTTCGTCAACTTCCCGATTGCCAGAATCTTGGCTGGAACTATGATTACTTCGCCGTCCTTGCATAATTTCTCGAGCTTGAACAAGTTGACTCCGCTGTTTTTCCTCGCCGGGCGGGAAACTAATTTTGCTACCGCAGCCCAAATCGGGGCCTTGTTCTTGCGCGCGCTAGCCTCCAGAAAGCTTACGAGGCGGATTACTTGAGTGTTCTCCGGGCCGCTTTTCATAAAAACCAACTTTTATTAAAACTGTGAATGCGGGGGAAGGGATTTGAACCCTCGAACCCACTAAGGGACAGGGACCTCAACCCTGCACATTTGGCCAGGCTTTGCTACCCCCGCTCAAACGCGCAGTCAGCGCAAAATCAATTGCGCGAACTCCTTATCGTCTTTCCCAAAAGCAATTGTCTTCACGCGCGATTTCACGCCGCGCGAAATGACGGGCCTGCAACCGGTTTTTTCCTCAAGAAAATCGAGGACTTCCGCATTTGCCTTCCCATCCAATGCCTTTGAACAAACTTTTATCGTCAACACTCCGTTTCGAAAAAACGCCTTGCGCTCCCCCGAGTTTGGCAACACCTTGATTTTCAAAAAATTCATAATTCCTTCGCGCACTCCTCGCAGTCCTTCTCGAGTAGCTCTAGGGCTTTTCGAAAATGCGTTTGCGCGTCAACATTATTGTAAGACTCGACGAAAAACACGAATGAAGTCTCGTCGTAGGCAATTCCCACTTCGTCGGAAAACGCTTCTAGGACTGGGTTCGCCTGTACATACGCATCGGAGTCCAACTCGAGTTTCCCGCCCTTTTCTGAAACTTGGGGGCAGACTTCAAGAATTCTTTTTCTCGCCTCGGGAGTCATTTTCTTAAACTCAACGTGAGGGTAGTAAGAGAAGCTAGCTATCGCGCACTGGTGGCGCGCGTGAGCCCTCCCAGTCCCCAAGACCGCGGTTGCCTCGAATCGAAGCTTGCCCGTAGTCAGTTCAATTATTGGAAAATCGTCGTTCACGGGCTTGATTCGCTCCTCGCTGGACTTAAGAGACTCGCTGGTGACAATCCCCGGACCCGTCGCGTCTAGTGACAATAGTATTGGCGACTGCGCGTCTACGGACTCGTCGAACGTGAGGGGAATCAACCCGATTCGGTTCGCGAGGTAATCGTTGAACATCGAGGAATTGTTTTCAAACATCGTGACTTCGTTAATCGCGAAGCACGGCAGGCCCGAGATTATTTTCCTGCGCACTGCGTTCACGAAATACGGGTTTGACCCCTCGATTAAGTAAACCGCTTTTTGCGCGCTCGTGCTTAACAACCGTATCTTCATAATAATCGCCCTTAAACCCTTCTTCCTCTTTTCCCGCCCGGCCTTTTCGTAGTGTCGGTCGGGATTGGAGTAACGTCTTCAATCTTGCCTATTCTAAGCCCGCTTCTCGCAATCGCCCTAATCGCGGCCTGCGCGCCCGTTCCCGGCGTTTTAGTGTTGTGCCCGCCCGGGGCGCGCACGAAAACGTGGACTCCAACAAGCCCCACTTCCTTGGCTTTCTCGGCTATCCTAAACGCGGATTGCATTGCAGCGTACGGCCCGCCTTCCTCCCTCGCGTTTTTCACAATCATTCCACCCGAAGAGATGGCGATAGTCTCCGCTCCGCTTAAGTCGGTTACGGTTAGGATAGTGTTGTTCTTCGAAGAGTAAATGTGGACGATTCCCCACTTGCCTTCCTTTGGCATTAACTGCTTTGGCTCAAAACGCGGCCTGCGCTCGAAGCGCCCGCGCGGCTTGTAGCCGTCGGACGGGGCTGAAGAAGACGGCTCGCTTGATGCGGGTTTTTCAGCAGGCTTTTCTACCTGCTTCTCCCCCGCTGGTTTTTCCTCAACAACTGCTTCCTTAACTGGCTTTTCAGCAGCTGTGACTAGCGCCTGCTCGCCAAGAGTATTGCCCTTTGGCGCGGCGTGCTTTCGCGGCTTTTTCGCCTCAACGTCTTCCTGAATCTCGGTTGCCATAATCAAAATCATCCGTTAAATTATTGTGCTGCAGCCGCAAAGGCTTCCTTTTTTTCAACCGGCTTTTCACCAGCGGGCTTTTCCTCGGCATCAACTGCCTTCTCCGCTTCCTCAACTTTCTTTTCCCCGGCTTTCTCTTCGGCTTTCTTTTCCTCTGCCGCTTCAGCGCTTTTCTTCGAGGGCTTTTCCTCCTCAACGCTTACCACGACTGGCTTCTTGAACCAATTTATTTCGTTCTCCTCGTCGAAAGTGACTAAGTATGAAGGCGAGCTGACCTTGTTCGTCTTGATAGCCAAGTGGCCGTGCACGATGAACTGCCTTGACTGGCGCGGGGTTTTCGCAAAGCCTTTTCTAATCGCGAGGGTTTGGAGCCTTCTCTCCAGCATATCCCTGACGGTGAGGGAGAGCAAGTCCTCGAGCTTCAAATCGTCTTTTTTAACCAGGAATTTCTTCACGCGGTCAAGTAATTGCTTTTCTCCGACAACCAGGTTAGTGCCGCGCTTGGACAATATTCTTCGCGCCTCGCGCCTGATTTGCCTAATTAGGGT
>JACRGG010000028.1 GCA_016217775.1 Microcaldota archaeon | reverse complement strand
GGCGGCGGGGAGTTAATGAAGGGCGGTTACTTCGTTGTCGAGAAAGTCTTTTACTGGTTTATGGCGGGGTTCTTCGTGGGCGCGCTTGCATTGGCGGTAATGTACGAAGGCGATTTTCTCATCGGGTTGTGGAAGCTGGGGAGGAAAATCGATGAGGAATCCCTTGAAAAACTCCGGGGAAAAAGCGCGAGGCCTAGGGGAAAAAAGCGCGCGAGAAGATGAATTACCCAACGCCTAAAGGCGTGGGTTTCTTTGAGGTAAAAAAAATTATGTTACGATTCCTCCCTCGTTTGAAAGCGAGGGTATGCTCGCCACAGGGGGGAATCTGGATTAGCCTAAAACTGAAGGGGGGATTTCTCCCCCCTGCGGTTAGGGATGATTTTTATACGAGTGAATGCCCTATAATAGTTTACTAGCGGGAAGAAAACAGGCCGTGAAAAAAATATGATTGAATTGATTGCACTCGATTTTTGGGAGGACTTTAGCGTAGTCGTCCTGATCCTCTCTTTCTTCGGGTTGTACAAGCAGCTCTCCGGGGACTTCATCAAGAACAAGATACTCGCGCTGATAGTCACTACAATAGTAATAATGCTAGTCGCAGTACCGTACGCCTGGTTTAGGTACCTTTTATTCGCGATAGTGTTTATGTACGGGTTCTTCAACGCGTTCGGCAAAGGCGACGAGGACTAGGAAATGAAACCCAAAGTTTGGCTGAGATGAAAAGAAAATGGATTTCACTGCATTGTTCGTAATCGTGCTCGCGGTTCTAGCGGCGCAAAACGGCTTGCCGCTAATGGGATTGGCGCTAGTTGCGGTGGCGGTGTTCACTGCGAAAAACATTTTTATGGTCATCGCCGCGCTGATTGGCGCGGGGCTAGTCGGATTAAGCTACGTTGGAGTAAGCGACTCGAGCTACATTATTTTAGGCGGGTTGTTCGCCATATTCTTGATAATTGCCGCGAAATCGCCGGAACAGCCCAATCCATACGGCGGCGGAGGGTATTAGAGAAATGAATTTCCTGCTCGTGCTATTGTTCGCCGCCGCGTCGTTCTACTTTCTAAACGCGGGGGAAGTCTTTTTTTCATTCCTAGCCATCTGCGGGCTAGTGATTTACTTATCCGGGGAAAGCGACAGGGCAAGCCACGCCCGCCCGCACAATAACAGCGCTGGAGCAAACTATAGCCAAGCAGCGCCGGCGGGAAAGCCAAGCGAAACCACTAGCAAAGTGAGGATTCAAACCGACTGGGGCGGGCCTGACTCTGGGGAAGAGAGAATCGGCAAGAGAGTCGGCAGTATGGTCAAAGTCGGATACAATGTTGGAAAAGGAATATTCGGGCTGCTGGCCCCGGCTGAAATAAAGAAAAAGAACGGCAAGAAGGAAACCGAGAAATCAGACGACAAAGACTAGCGTTTAACAAAATTACTGGGAATCAAGCAGTTAAATGGAGAGAGGGGAAGACTTTTTTTGAACACGCTCTCCTCGTACTTGATTCTCCTCGTTATTGCAGGCGCTGGAATCTTATTTCAAATCGATTGGCTGGCGATTACCGGCATAGTTCTTGTTGTCACCCTCGCATTAGTCCAAGGCATAGTCAAGAACACCGCGGTTGAGATGGAAGAGCGGGCTGAAGAGAAGGTAATCGCGCTGGAAAACAGGCAAGAAAACGGCGGGGAAAACAACGGCTCTTCCGCGGGAGAGGATTACGCTATTGAACACGAGAGGGAGGAAATCAAGTGGAAGACGGTCGAGGCTTGGCGCAAGCAAAGGCTCAAGGGCGTTTCGGAGGGGGACAAGAAGCACTTCGCTAAATCCATTTTAAGCGAGGAGGAAAAAAGCAAGGAAACGACGGCGCACCAAATCCTCGGCAACACTCCGGCGGCCGCCGCGCTTAAAACGCAGTTATTGAAGGAAGAGCGGATTGAGAGCGCGGTTGAAGACGCGCTGATCGGCAACCAATCCATTCAGGCAATGCCCGAGCAAGTGCGCGACGCAGTGAAGCAAATCATCAAGGAAGAAACCCTCGCAGAGTTTAGGAAAAAACACAACGGAGACAAGAAATAATTCTTGTTTAAAACAAAATGACTCTACTTTAAAAAAAAATAGTTTCTAGCTTCTCTTCAGCCGCAGGAGAACCTCGCGGTTGGAGTCCAATATTTTTTGGTTCAACTCGCTTAACGCCTTTAACTGCGCGCTTAAGTCATCCACCTTGGCGTTAAGCTCGTCCAAGCCGATTACAGGCGTTGTCTTGCCCACGTTAGTGAAGACGCGCGGCTGCTCAACTGGCTTTTGGCTAGCGTTTTCAACCAGCAGCTGCTGTTCTTTCGCCTGCGAGGCCGGCTGCGAGCCGTTTTGCCTAGGCGGCGCTGCTAGCGCGTCCGCGTATACCCTCTGCGGGTTTTGCACGCCCAGCTCGCGCAAGTTAGAGACGATAACCTGCTCGCTTAAGCCTTTTTTCACCATATCGTTAATCGCGGTCTTCAAGTCAGCCAAAGAAATTCACCTTCAATTCGCAACGTATTACGCAAGGCGCGTATATTAATTTACTCGCCATTCTTGATTAGAGTAAATAAGGCGTCTTGTGCAAGGACACTATTGGAATAAATATTTGCTGTTGCGGGTTTTTCCAATATGCTGCGCAAACCCCTTTCTCTCCAGTTCATCTAAAATTTTTATTACCGTAGGCCTGCTGAGATTATAGATTTTCATAACATCAGAAGTGGACACGCTCTTTTTCTCTTTTCCATACAACAAAACAACATCGCCCAATGTTTCTGGCTTTCTTTCTGCAAAGCGCAGTGTTAAATGAAATATATTATACAAGGTGGTTATTTCAGGCGGATTTAATCCAACCCGCTTTAATTCTTGTTTCATTATCGGAATCCCCTGGCCAGCCGCCTCGGCTTGGTGGACTGGCCTTAAAAAATTGTAAATCCCTTGATTCCTATGAAAAGGAATCCCTTGGGCTAAAATCTTTTCAAGTTCAATCTTGTCAGGAGCCCCTGCATTTTGAAACTCAACTCTATCATCAAATATCCGTATGAGAGATTCTTGCGGATCAGTATAATCCCTGTGGACAACCATATTCACGATTGCTTCCCTAAGCGCTCGTTCAGGAATAATCGGCTCTTCAATCCTATTTGTTTGCTCATACCGCTCCCTAGTAGGAAGATTTAATTTTAGAAAATTGAAGCAGTTGAAAATAATTTTTCTTGCAGGCAAATTAGCTAAATGCGAAGAAATTCGGTCAATCGGCTTATCTCCCCTGAATCTCACCAATTGAATCTGGCATTGAGGCAAATACTCTGCGGGTTTTCTTCCTAAAGCAATCAACCCCAAGTTCGTCAAGGACTTCCCGCCCTCGGCAACTGCTTTATTCATCTTAAGAAAATTCTCGTTCGTTTGCTTGTCTACAGGATTTCTTTCATTTATCTTCTTCAAATAAAACTCCAGCTCTTCCGCATCAATCGCATCAAATGGAGCTGGACTTGGCCTTAGTTCCCACGACAACAACCCGTATTTCGTCAGATTCTGGCGTAATTCGGCCATAGACATTTTCTTATTTGAATCCTGAACACGATGATACGGAATATCCTTGTACTCGCAAAGTGTTCCGCCTAAACCAACAATCTGGTATACTGCAACAATTTTTCCATCTTTATCTATAAACTCCGGGTCACTTACGAAAGGAATTGGCCGGCAATTTCTCAATGCTTCTCCAACCCGGGAAATAAGAACCTGTTTGTCAGGAATGTCCGCTAGACTGCGGTTTTTAGCTATTCCTATCACTAGCCAACCTCCGCCAGAAGTAGCAAACGCGGCTATTGCCGCGCCTATAGAATCAAGATTTTTTGTTCCTTCCGTCCAATCAATCAAAAGACCCTCATCTCGCCGATTAGTTAGAACAGCCTCAACAATCTCACTTGCATTAGTCATACAACAATAATAAACAATCATATTTATATATTTTACTATTTTACAATTAATCATAAACTATTATAAATACTATTTTAATCATTTAACAATTGAATTTTTGTTTCTAGAGTTATTTTGATGCTTTGACCAAGTCTGCTCCACAAAATAAAACCCGTCTTAACTACGCATAAGACAGACTCGTTTTGCGCAGTAGGCTCTTAGAGGTAAATTAGAGGCATTCAAACAACAAAAACGATTTTGCGCGCAAGCTGCTTTTGGGTTTGGGCGAATTTCAGGATTGGGTGGATTTTAGGAGTTGGGCTGTTGAGTTTAGCTCACCAATCCCCTAACCCCTTTTGCACGCCTTTTAGGGTAATCGTGTCCTCGTTTACCCCCATTGCCTCCAGTATTTTCAAAACCGCGGGGACTAATTGGTTGTTCACGTAGTAATCCGCGTCGTAACCGTCGGCAAGCTCGAGGATTTGCGCCTTTTCGCTCGTCGTTTTTCCCTTGCGCGTAATCACGTAAGAGATTATCGACTCTTCGTCAATCTTCACCCCCTTTTTAATCGCTTTTTTTGCGGCTTCAAGCTCGGGGGAGGTAATCGCGTAGTCCTTGATTTTCTTGCGCAACTGCGTCGTAATCGCCAGCTGCTCGAGCGCAACGCCCCCGGACTTAAGCAACTCGATTCTATCGCGCACTAGCGCCAGCGCCTCCTCCAAACTGCCCTTATTAAGCAAAATAGACAGGACTTCGCGCTGGGTGTCGCGCGAGAACTTGCTCCAATCCCTTCTCACCAGCTCAAAACCGCGGATCTTTATCTTGCCCTCCTTGTTTATCGCCGCGTACTTTTTCTTCGCGCCCGTCCCGCTACCCACCTTCTTGCTGACAAAAAGCCCGCGCGGGTAAAAATCCTCTAGCTCCAACTCCATAGCGCCCGGAAGGCTTTTGTTAACAGCTTTTTGAAACTCGCGGACTTTCTCCTCCCCCCCAGCAGCCTCGTACTGGATGAACAGCGAGTCCGTATCGCCGTAGAGAACCTTAAACCCGCTTTTTTCCGCCTGCTCCATAGTGTCCTGAATGTACTTTCGCGCCCACGCCGTGATGCTCTCCCCCGCCTCCCTCGAATACCACCGCGAGCGCGAGAAGACCAAGTACCCGTAAGTAGAATTTGCTAGAATCTTAAGCGCCCACTGGTTCGCGTCAAGCTCGCGAAACTCGTTGCCGGCCTTATCCTTGATTCCCTTGAGTTTTTGCTTGATTGCCATTCGTTCCTTGAGGACTTCCTCAAGCATTTGAGGCACTACCCCTTTGCGCTTGGAGCAAAAACGCGCGCCGGTCGGGGAGACGAACGATTCCCCCTGCGCGCAGCAATCGCAGTTTATCGTGGACGGGTCGACGTTGTGAGAAATTATTATCGACGGGTAAAGCGAGCGAAAGTCAAGCACCGCCAGGTTCTCGTACAACCCCGGGTTGGGTTGTTTCACGAACGCGCCCTTAATGGGGTTTCCCAGCCTGTCTTGGACGGTGCCAAAACCCGGGGAATTGGGGAATAACTCCCCGCGCGCGTACGCGAGGCGCATTAAAGTGTTTTCAACCAGCACGCTTGGCGACACGCGCGAAATCTCGTAGAGCGGCAAGCCAACGGTTTTAGAAAGCGCTTCCGCGAAAGGGAGGAAGAAATTAGTTATCCTTAGCGTTGAAACAGAGTCGGCGAGAGAGTAATCCGCGAGGTACTCGAGTTTCTCCCCGCCCTCGTCCCAGTGCTTGAACAAACTAGCTTTATCCATTTCAAGCTTGCCCGCCTCACCGAATAATTCCTTGTACACTTGCGCAAGAGTCAGGCGCGAGAACTTGAATGCGCCGATGAAATTCATTGCGGAAGCCACGTTAAACGCGTCAAAGTGAATGCGCCCCGGGATTTTCACTTGGCTTCTCCCACCCGCGTTTCTTAAAACCATTTTTCCACCGCGCGAGAAATCAATGCCAGTCCTCAAGACCTTCGCGCGCTCGATTAAGTAAGGCAAGTCAAACCCGTCGGAATTATAGCCCGACAACAAGTCCACGTGCTTTTCTTTAAGGACTTGCGAAAAACGCTTTAGCAAGTGCTTTTCGTCCGACACTGTTTCAACAAATTTCCTGCCCTTGATTTCCTTCCCGACCGAAAGAACTTTCGCCCCGCCCGCGTCCGCGTAACTAAGCATAATAACGGGGTCCTTGCCTGGCTTTGAAATCCCGATTGGGTTGTACGTCTCAATGTCGAAAGCGAGAGTCCGCAAGAGCGCAATTATGCTCGCGCCGGAACTTACTTTCTTAAAAGAAGCAACTTGCCTCCCCTTGCCTACTTCAAACTCAATCAAGTCGCTTGGAGTAAGGCCCGAATCAATTAGGAATCGGCGAGTGAAGGGAATGTCGTGCTCGAAGAGTTCCCCGAGGGGCTTGAACACCTCGCGCAGCAGCGGCACGTGGGAAGGCATTTTGCAGGTTACTTTCACTAAATCAATTT
>JACRGG010000027.1 GCA_016217775.1 Microcaldota archaeon | reverse complement strand
GCCGCAACGCCTATTTCGGTGCCGCAGTTTAAGTAAATCGTGTCGTCCGAAAGCCTAGTCAGCGTGGAGCCGACGGTGTTGACTATCGAGATTACGCGCGCGCCTTTCGCCTTGGCCTTCTTCACCCCGTCGAGAACGTCTGCTGTTTCGCCGCTTTGAGAAACCGCGATGACTAGGGTATTCGCGTCCGCTTGGTCCGCGAAGTAGCCGTACTCGCTTGACATAATGACTTCCAAGTGCTTTCCGGTCATTTTCTGGAAGACGTAACGGCCGACTAGGGAAGCGTGCCGCGATGTGCCGCACGCGCTGATGATTACTTTTCGCGCGTCAAGAATCTGCTTCGCGATTTTGTTGAGCTTCTCTTCTTCCTGCGCGAGAGCCGTCTTGATTGCAACCGGCTGCTCGTGGATTTCTTTCAGCATAAAATGCGGGAAGCCCTCCTTCACCGTGGCCTTTGAGTTCACATCAATTTTTTTCGGAGTCTCGATGACGTGCTTGCCTGACTTTAAGTCAAAAAAATCCGCTTTGTCCTTGTAAAGCACCGCCAACTGCCCGTCTTTGAGGAAAACCACTTTGTTAGTGTACTTGGAGAACGCGGTGACGTCGCTTGCCGCGAACAACCCGTCTTGCGCGTAGCCGATTAACAGCGGGCTGTCTTGCCTTGCTACAATCATTTTGCCGGGCTCGAGGGTGGAGACGACGATTATCGCGTAAGAACCGGTTAGTTGAAGGAGGGCGCTGCGCACGGCTTTAAGCAAGTCCTTGGTTTTCTTGAATTCCTCCTCGATTAGCATCGGGATTACTTCAGTGTCAGTCTGCGAGCGGAACTTGCGGCCTTTCTTCTCGAGGATTTTCTTTACTTGCGCGTAATTCTCGATGATTCCGTTGTGCACTACCGCGATTTTCTGGTCCGAACTAAAGTGAGGGTGGCAGTTCGCCTCGGTTACATTGCCGTGGGTCGCCCAGCGCGAATTATGCGAGAGAAAGCCGTTGGCGACAAAATTCTCGGTTGTCGGGACGCTCAAGTCGTAGACGAAGGGCGTATCTGAAGCAATTGTTTTCACGCTCGCTATTCTTTGGAAGAAAATGTCGGCGTCGGCAAACTTTTGCACCTGCTCTTGGAATTGCTGCAACAGCCCCGCCTTGGCTTTTGAAATTGAGGAATTCGACACGAGGTAATCCTGCTTGAACAAGGATTTTTTTGAGGCAAAAGGCTTTAACTGCCTCCAAGTCAATGGGAGCTTGAAGCACGTGGAAGAGCGCTTTGACATCCCGCCCAGCAACTGCTCTAATTTTGATTTTTTCTGGTAGGAATTGAAGCTCACGCTTTGGTTGAACGAGTTTAGCGAGTCAAAGTTGTTTACGCTTAGGCCAAACGCGTCTCCCCACTTTGTCGGACGCACTGAAAAAGACGAGACTATTGAATTGCGCAGCAAAAGCATTTGAGCAACGCGCATTATCCGCTCGCTTTTCATGCAAATGATTACTTGACCGGAGCGGGAGTTTACGCAGCTCTCTGCGTCGAAAAGCCCGCGCAAAAACGCGTTTACTTCCCCAACATAGCATTTTCCAACTAGGGAGGGAATGTCCTTTTCAGAAAAACGCTTGATTAGGGAGGGAAAGTTCAGTGAAATCCAATCGCAGACGGTCTTGGAGTTTATTTCCAGCAGATAACAGTTTGCTTCAGGTACTTTTACTATCCTGCCGCTTGCTCCAAACAAGTTTTGGCAGGCTTTATTATAGTGAGCGAGCAATACCGGGTCGGCGTCCTTAAAGCGGATTGAGCGCTTGTTTACGATGCCGTCGCCTAAAAGATAGCCTAGGAACTCCATTAATGCGGGGCTTGTCTGGGCCGGGAGGGAAACAAACTTTCCGTGAATCGAGTCTACTGGAGCAAACAAGTTTCTGTCAGCGCCCAAAGACAGGCAGAGTTTGTTGAGGATGTCCTCGCGAACGTTTCGGTCGCCCTTCAAAGCGTGTTCCAGCTCGGAGCGGGTAATGCCCGCCATCCGGCAAATTTCCGGGTTGGAATAACCGATTTTCTTGGCTAGCTCACGCAAGTGGGCGGCGGTGGATAACGTGCTTAAGTAATAGCGCTTGATTGGAAGCGGCTTTAGCTGCTGGCTCTCGCCAGAAAAACGAAGCGTGTTCACGCACACTATCAAATCGTTTTTCTTCAAGTCGCCGGCCTGCTTTTCGGCAAAAGAATTGTTTTCGTACACGAACATCCTGTGGTTGGGAGTGCATTTGAGGGAGAAAGAAGCTGTTTTCAACTCAACGAGTTCCTTTGGGCTCTCGTGCCTAAAGCACGCGGAGTCTTTTTCGCCAAATTTGAGGGAATCAAAAGAAAGGGATGAAACGCCTTGCTGCAACCCGTTCAACTCTCCTATCTTGGTGATTTCGCCGCTTGAAAGCTGGACGAAAGAGTCTGGGTGCAGGCAATGGCTTAATCCAATCGAGCCCTTTAGCGAGTCGAAATTAATGCGCGAGTGGACGTCGGCGATTTTCCCAACGCCTTTTTTCACGCTGATTACGCCGTTGTCCACCGTGGCCATTCCAACCGAGTCGTACCCGCGGTACTCCAAGTTCGTGATTCCCTCGAGTAGGACTGGGGAAGCCCTGGTAAATCCGTTGAAGCCGATAATTCCGCACATAAAAAGCCCACCAAATAATTGCCGTAAATTGCTATAGATGGTTTAATCACTCATTATTATGCGAAGGGTTGTTTAAAACCAGTGCGTTTTCAAACCCGCTTGGGGGGCAAAGTGCTAGTTTTAATAACTTGTTTTAGCAACTTATTGATTGTAAAAAGGGAAGGAAAGAATTAGGATTCGATTAGCTGTCTTCATTAAGGAGAGGCGAGTTGAACTAATTGTTTATAAACTTTGCAAAAGTAAAGGCTTTTGCGCAAAATAAGAAACTAAACAATTACGGAAAAAAAACTAAGCTATTGCGAGAAATTAAAGAAAAAATTTTTAGAGGTGTCTTGTTAATGTACCCCCCAAGCCAAGCTGCTTACGACCGAGCGATCACGGTATTCTCCCCCGACGGGAGATTGTTTCAAGTAGAGTACGCGCGCGAAGCCGTCAAGACGGGAAGCACGAGCATCGGAGTAGTGTCCAAGGACGGGGTAGTACTGCTCGCGCACAAGAGAATCGGCTCGCCGCTGATAGTAAAGGACTCCCACGAAAAGATTTACGCGATTGACGCGCACATTATGGCAAGCTCGTCCGGATTGGTTGCCGACGCGAGAAAATTAATCGAGTTCTCGCGAATCGAGTGCCAGCGCCACAAATTATTGTACGACGAGGATATGCCCATTGAAATGCTTTCAAAGCGAGTCGGCGACCACATCCAGTTCTACACGCAGTACGGGGGAGCACGGCCTTACGGAGTGAGCTTAATCATAGCTGGCGTTGACGGAACCCCCAGGTTGTACGAAACCGACCCGAGCGGGGCTTTGTTCGAGTACAACGCGACTGCAATCGGCTCGGGAAAAAAGACGGTCGAGGAATTGTTCGAGAAGGAATACAAGGAAGGCCTGTCGATGGACGAGGCAATCAAGCTTGGAATGAAGGGAATGAAGAAGGCAGTCGAGGAAAAGCTGACGCCAAAAATCGTCGACGTGGTCAAGATTGACTCGAAGAGAAAGAAAGTCACGCAACTGACCGAAAGCGAGATTGCGAAGTACATTGTCTGAATGCATTAAAGGGCTTAGTGTTGGGAAAAAAATTGCGTTTGCTTTGTTTTTTTTGGAAGAAGGATAGAAAATGAGTAGGATAGAAAACACTATCATCGCCCGATTTGAGCACGCAGGGGAGAAATTCGAGTTGCTTGTCGACCCGGTTCTCGCGTACGACTTTAAGACCGGGAAGAAAAAGGACTTAAGCAACGTCCTCATTTCCGATGAAGTGTTTAAGGACGCGAACAAGGGAGAGCGCCAGACTGAAGGCGCGATAAAAAAAGCCTTTGGGACGGCGGAAATAGAGAAAATCACGCGCATAGTCTTTGAAAAAGGGGACTTGCAGCTCACCACCGACCAAAGGCGCAAGGCCTTGGAGGAAAAAAAGAGGAAAGTCATCGAGTTGATTGCGAGAAACGTCGTGGACCCAAAAACCAAGGCGCCCCACCCGCCGGCGAGAATCGAGAAGGCGTTGGACGAGGCGAAATTCAGCTTCGACGCGTTCAAGTCAGCGGAAAAGCAAATGCAGGACGCGGTCGAGGCGATTCGGTCGATAATACCCGTCTCGTTTGAAAAAATCAAGATTGCGGTAAAAATCCCGGCGGAGTACTCCGCGAAGTGCTACGGGATTCTAAAAGACCACGGGATGAGCAGGGAAGAATGGGCGTCGGACGGCTCAATGATTTGCGTGTGCGAAATGCCCGCGGGAATCACAACCGAGTTTTACGACAAGATAAACAAGGCGACAGGCGGGAAAGTCGAGACGAAAATGCTCAAGTAAAAAAATGGAAAAAAATGAATTTGTAAAAAATAAAAAATTTGGAAAAAAATAAAAAAAAATTGGAGTAGATTGTTATGGAAAAAGTTTTACTGCCCGGCGACATGATTTCGGACAAGCCGCTGCGCGTTGAAGGGAGTTTCATCGAAGACGGAAAGACGTTCGCGTCTGTAATCAGCTTGATGCGCGACGACAAGAGCATTCCATTAAAGGGGTATTACCTGCCAAGGCCGGGGGATTACATCGTCGGGGTAATCAGCGACGTGCGCTTTTCAAGCTACTCGGTGGACCTAAACGCCCCGTTTGACGGGACTATCAGCACGCGCG
>JACRGG010000026.1 GCA_016217775.1 Microcaldota archaeon | reverse complement strand
TCTTTCCTTGGCGCTCCAACGCGTAGCCCAAATGCTGGATGAATGTCGTCTTGCCTACTCCGCCCTTGTTGTTAAACAATACTATCTGTTTCATAAACTAGATACATATGAACTATGATTTTTAATAGCATTAGGTTTTGAGAAAACCACTGCTTTGAAGCACTTGATAATAAAGTCATTTTGCTCAAAGCCACTCAATTCATAGGCTTAAAAATAACTTTCTCGCCCATTGTTTTCACGCTTTTGGGTAGGATGAAATGACTTTGAAAAACGAGCTTTTATCCTGCACGCCCTTTAACGCCTTCAAAACGCCCTTGTCGTCGTGGCGGCCGATGAAATCGATTAAAAAACGGTATTCCCACGAGTGCCCGGCAACCGGGCGCGACTCGATTTTAGTCAAGTCGATTCCGGAAAGGGCGAAGGACTCGAGTGCCTCGTAAAGCGCTCCCGGCGCGTTTTTCAGCGAAAAGACGATGCTGGTCTTCCAAGAAAGCTTGGCGTTTTGCGGCTGCTCGGCTTTGGACAACACGAGAAACCTAGTCGCGTTGTGCCTATAGTCGCTCACTCCGCTCGCAATGATTTTAGCGCCTTGCTCCTGGGCGGACTGCAGCGTAGCCAGCGCGACGCCGTCCTTGTTCTTCACCGCATCCACCACGGCCTGGCCATTGCTTGACGAGTCGACTACGCGCAGAGCCGACTAATTTTTTTTCACGAAACTGCGGCACTGCGCGAACGCCTGGGGGTGCGCGTAAAGCACGCCCGGATTCTTCACCCCGCCCGGGGCTGATGCGACGACGTAAGAAATCGGAATGTAGTACTCGGCGTAAACCTTCGCGCTAGAGTCGATAAGCAAGTCCACGCATCGGTTCACCGCGCCCTCGACGTTGTTCTCAATTGGAATCACGGCGTAATCCGCCTCGCGCGTCTCCAAGCGCGAGAAGACGGAGTCGAACGAATCGCAGTACAATAATTTGGCCGCGCCGCCAAAGTAATTCGACGCCGCCTGCGCGGAGAAAGTCCCCGTTGGCCCCAAGACCGCGATTTTTTTCTCGCCGTAAAAGCTCTTGGAGTAGGCAATCACAGTCTGCGCCAGCTGCTCGATGAAATCCTCGTCCAAGCCGCTTTTTTTCCCCTGGGCGCGCAGTTTCCCAACAAGCGCCTTCTCGCGGTTCAAGTCAACCAAGGCAAGGCCGTTGGCCTTCTTCAACTGCGCGACTTTCCTCACTACTGCGACTCTTTTTGAAATCACTTCAACTAGCTGCGAGTCCAACTCGTTAAGCTCAACGCGCAGGTCATCCAAACCGAAATTCTTTCCGCTTGCCGGCATATTAGTTACACCCATAAACCAAAAAATCAATTTGCGTTAATGCTTGCGTCAGCACCTGGCTTGCCGCCCGCACCTGGCTTTTCGTACTCCTCGGTGAAAACAACTTTCCTGCAGTCTGAAATAAAGCGCAGGCACAACTCGAGGCAGCGTAGCTTCGCGCCCAAAAACCCGGCGTCTTTGCGCGCCTTGCCGGGAATGCTGAAAGTAACCACTCCATCCTTAACCGACGATACTGCGCTAAACTCGCCAAGAACCGCTTTTGCAGCCAATGCGCTGCGCGAGTTAATGTCGGAAGCCACGCTTAGCACGCTGACTTCGTACTCCACTGTTTTCCCAGCCAACTCGTGGTTAAAATCCACTCTCGCGCGGCCCGAGCCGACGCTTTGCACCCTGCCCGACGAGCGGCGGCCCTCATTGTCCTCAAGCTCCACCACGTCGCCAACCGCGACCGGCTTCTCGGACTGCAGCTGTGAAAGAGAAATTACGTAAACCAATTCCGGGTTTCGCTCGCCGAAAGCCTCTGCGGGCGGGACTGAAAAAGTTTTCTTATCGCCCGCCTTCAGCCCAAGCAAAGAATTATCCAAGCCAGGCACGACCATTCCCGTGCCAGCGGCTATCAACACGGGGCGGAAAAAAGTTTTTTGCAGCTTGCCCTCTTCCCCCGCCTGCTTAAGCGTAGTGTCCACCACGCGCCCGTCGGTTTTTAACGTGAAATCAAACTCTACAAAATCTCCCTTATTCAAGCAAACCACACCCAATCAAGCAAACCACGCCCGATAAACAATTTTTATAAAAATAAAGCTAACTGAATTAATTAAAGCAAAAAACTAATTTTCCACCGCGTCTATCTGGAGCGGAATCTTGTTTCGCGCAATCGCGCTTACCAGCATTCTCGCGTCGCGGCCCGTTTTTTGGCCGGGCGAGTAGAACACGTAAGCGGATTCCTGCAGCAGTTTCGGCATTATAATCCCGGTCGCCAAACTCGCCTTAGTCGCGTTAAGCAGCACCACCGCGCTTACTTGAATCCTCGCGTCCGCCGAAACAACGCTCTTGACGAACTCAACCGACTGCGAGAAATTCGAGTTAGGCGAGAAAGTGAAGATTATCGCAGAATCCGGAAACACCGTCTTCGCAATCCCGACTTGGTCAATCTTCTTAGCCAACTCCTCTACCCTCTTTTTGTCCGTAAAGCCGTCCTTAATGGCTAGCTGGAACTCGCCGTTCTTGTAATCAACTGAACTGACGAAATCCTGTTTTTCAAGAAAACTCTGGTTCTGCGCGCTGTACGCCACTCCGGTAATGCGCACTAGAGTGTCGTTAGTGAAGTCAAACCACGACAAGTTAAGCCTCGCCGGCGATTGGTTGAGGAAATCACGCACCGCAGCCGAGTTGACGCTCCCGCGCTTCTCCCACGAAATCGGCCAGTAAACCCGCCCCTTGTCGCCGTACAGCACTACGGTTCCCAAAACGTACGCCCCGCCCACAGTGTCGGTGTAGCCCTCGAGGGAAGTCTGCTGGGCCAAAACGTTAGTCAAGGCCCCGCCCTCAATCGCGGAGATAATCATCACGTCAATCGAGGAATTAACCTCGGATAAGGGAAGGACGAATCCCGGAAACCCGATTGTCCCAAACGAGTTGGCGTAGGAAGAAAACTCGCGCGGGGTTACGTTGAGGCTTTGCGTCCTGTTCTCGTCAAAAAAAACAATTGTTGAATTAAATTCAAGAAACGCCTGGCGCAACGCCGTTGACTGGCACGAGTCCGCGATTGAAGCGCGGATTTCAAACAAGCACTCGCTTGCCTGCCCGCTTGAATTAAGCGCGTTAAGCGT
>JACRGG010000025.1 GCA_016217775.1 Microcaldota archaeon | reverse complement strand
TCCCATAGCGAGAACAAGAAGTTAGTCGACTGGCTCGCCAAGCTTGACGGCAGGAGCAATTCGGATGAGTGCAGGGAGATTTTTGTTGCAGGAATACTTGAGAAACGAAAGGAGATTGCTTTGCTTAAGTACGTCAAGCAGGAGGCTTCCCTTGAAAAAGCCGCTGAAATTTCGGGCCTAAACGTCTGGGAGTTCCTTGATTTGCTTAAAAAAACTGGTACTGCGCTTAACCTGTCTGCAGGGGAAATAATCGCGGCGTCAAAGCGAGCCTGATTTCAATGGATACAGTGATAGACTCTTCTTCCCTAATCTTTCTCTTCAAAAGCCCGCAGTTATTGGGCTTGGTGAAAATCCGTTTTTCCAAGCTGTTGATTCCAGCCGGCGTTTTTGAGGAAGTAGTCGTGAAGGGAATGGAATTGGGAAAGCCCGGCGCGCAGGCTATTGGGGATGCAATTGAAGGCAATTTTTTTAAAATCTGCGGGAAAACAAGCGCCCTTTCTTCAGACAAGCTTGGCAAAGGGGAGTCGCAGGGCCTGTTCATAGCCAAGAAACTCTCGATTCCCCTCATTTGCGACGATTTGCTCGCTTACAAGATGGGTGTATACCTTGGCGTCACCGTCATCCCGCTTTCCTCGCTTATTTTGTGGGGGGAGAAGAACAAGCATTTTTCAAAAACTGCCGCAATCCGCGCCCTAGACGAGCTGGTAGGCAGCGGCTACTACCTTAAAACTGAAACCTATCTTGCGTTGCGAAGAGAAATCCTGGAAAATTAGCGATTTTTTTTCCAGTAAGTAAAAGCGAGCCCGACGGGAGTTTCGAAACTCTTTCCGTTAACGCTTTCAAGCGCAGCGCAGAAAGGGTTAATTCGAACCCGCGGCCTATTGGTCTCCCCCAACAAATTCTTTAAATGCTGAAAAAATTTGTTGTCCGAAGCCAATCGCTCTATCCAGACTGAGCTACGGGCCCGAAAGTAAAGTGTTTAAAGTAGTTAAAAAGCAGTTTGGTTAACTTGATTGGAATTGCCTACTTTAGTTTGTACACGAAATAGTTTTGCGTCTCGCGGATTTTCGCAAAATTCTTTTCAAAAAACGCGTAGTCGATTTTTTGGCTCCCGAAATTCTTTTGAACCAGCGCGTACGAAAGATTGTTTTCCTTAATCAGTGAAACGGCGTTATCCCGCCCCTCGAGCATTTCCTGCACTTGCGCGGCTCGCGGCCGCCAGTTTATTCCGTGAGTCCAAAGCCAGCCCGAGTAGCCAAGATAATTGCTTCGCCCCGCGAGGGTAAGCACGCTGTTGTGGCGCGCGTCGGATAAGAACACCGCGTTTTTCTCCGTATTCCCGCTAATCCACTTAGCCAAGCTTATTTCCTCATTCGAGTAAAGCAGGAAGCTGTTCTGCACCTGCCTGCTGACGCTAAGCGCGCCGCTGAAAATGCTTGCGAGTAAAATTAACGCGATGGCCGCCTTGACCAACGCGTTCTTCTCCTCCCCCAACTTGCTTAACAAAACCCCCGCGCTTATGGCGGCGGCGAACAACGCGTAAACCAAGAACTTCGTGTTGTCGTACGCCCACGGCTGGAAGACCAGGAGGTTTGCGGTTATGAAAATCGCGGCAAAAGCAGCCAAGTACTTCCTCTGCCTAGAATCCAGAAAAGCCACTCCAGCCAGAGCGAGTACAAAAAGCGGCCCCGCGTTTTTCAGCCAAAACCAAAGCCAGCCCAAGAAATCCCCGTTAAACATCCACCCGGGCGCAAATCGCACGAACCCGCCCGCTTGGCCGAGCATCAAGCCAACTTGCGGGAGCGCTAGAAGCCCGGCGGGGGCGAGAAACTGCACTAGCCACTCGCGGCGCTTTAACAAGAGTATCCCCGCGCAAACAAACGCGCCGACAACCGCGCTAGTCGCGTGAAACAACGGAGTGAGCCCTAAGAGCAGCGACGCGAAAACAATTTTCTTGTTCCACGCCCCGCCTTGCTTTTTCTTCTCCTCTACCGCTAGGATGACAAGCAGCATCGCCGAGAGCGCGGCCGCAAACCCGATTGCAGCGCTTCGTTGCGGCAGAATCAAATCAACCACTATGTTCGACCACTCAAAGCCGTTCTCGGGAGAGCGCGAGAAATCGCGGGCTGAAACAATCTTGTCCAAACCCATAAAGCCGCTGGCGTTGGCTTGATTCAAGAAATCCAGGAACCCAAGGCCCCCGGTGAAAAACACGAGCATCAGCGCGATTGCAGCGGCTTTCTTGCTCCCGCTTACCTTGACTGCCAGCAGGTAAAGCGCGCACGCGAACAGCGCGGAGTACAACGCGTTTGGCGCGGCAATCGCGAGGCTTAACTCCATTCCCCCTTTTACTAGGATTGACGAGAGAAAGTCAAAGCCAAAGTAGTACCCAAGCGCGTGCCCCGCGAAAATCGGGTACTCGAGCTTGACTTGCTGCGTGAAGAAAGTGATTAGCGAGGCGTGGAACGGCAAGTCCCCCCAAGTCGAGCCGCTCGAGTAGTACCCCCCGCTTCCCGCCCTTAAGTCGGAGTGCGCGTTAAGCAGGCCGAAAAAAATTAATGCAGTAAAGAATACCGCGAGCAAAGCCAAGTCGGGCTTTTCCCGCCCTGTTTTTTTCAGCCAATCAAAATACTCCCAAGGCCTTAAGAGGAAAAAAAACGCGGCTAAAAGCAGCGCGGTTGAAAACAGTATTGTTGCCTCGCTTAACCCGATGAACAGCGAGAGGGCAAGCGTTAAAAGCGTTGCAATAAACGCTCCCGCCGCGCAGCCTGCGATTAACGCGAGCGCCTTGTTTTCCCCAACGAATTTTTTGCCCAGCGCAGTGCCGAAAACCAGGGCGGCCGCCCAAAACAATATTGCCGCAATCATTTTCTCCCGCCGAACACTATTTTTCCCCGTGCCGCCAGCGCCGCCGCCAAGCCCGCGAGCACCGCAATCGGCTGCTGCAAGTAGACGATGAACCTGTCCATAAACACGTTTACGCCGACAACGTCGTTTTTCACAGCGCCAACCGCGGCAATGAAAACAAACAGCGCGAAAGCGCTTTTCTCCAAGCTCAATTCAATCCGCACGAACGATATTGCCAGCGCGGCCAAAGCGGCCAGCGCGGCGCCAAGCACCGCGTCGAACTTGACTGCCTCAATCACTATAACCGCGTAAGCGGCAAGCGCTGAAAACACTACTAGCACGATGCGCGAAGTTTTTTCGTCCAAAAAATTTTTGAGCCAAGAGAACGCGCACGCCGCGAAGCCAATCAATCCCAGGACTACTGGCAGCAACCCAGTTTTTGTGATAATCAGCTCCAAGCCGGCTTTCGCCCCCTCGTGGTACTTGAACTGCGCGAGGCCGAAAATGTTGAAGTTGCCGACAACCGCGTAGTGCCACAATAAGTAAGCGCCAGCCGCGGCGGCAAAGCAGTAAAACGGCAGGAGGCTTTCCTTCCTCAAAACGATTTTCCTCTCCCGCAGCATTGCGCTTAAGTTTAATCCAAGCGAGTAAAACAGCGCCGCGCCCGCCAGGAACACGGCCGCCTCCTGGTGCACCAGCGACACTATGACGGTCATTAGAATCGAGGGCCAAAGTTTTTTCTCCAAAATCAAGTAGAACGCGAACGGCAGCAGAACTAGGCCCATTGCCTGCGGGAGGGGCCGAACCGTGTAAATCAGCGTCTCGGGCATCAGAACGATTGAAAGCGCGGCAACCGCGCCGGCAATTTCCACAAACAATTTTCTTCCAAGCAGGAAAAACCCGATTGGCAAAAGCAGGGCGAACAGCATTACGAACGCGCGGCTAACCTCCTCGACGTCAACCGACAACAACGAGCTTGTCACCGCAATGGCGCTTCTATAAAACGGCACGTACGAGTTTGGCGCGAGCCCCGCGTAGGAATAATCCCTGTCAAGCGGGTAAAACCCGTTTTGGACAAAATGCCGTTCTGTTGCTACGTGGATGAAAGTGTTCCCAAACGTGGGCATATGATTGTTTTTGTACACCAGCATATGCGAGTTCGCGCTCAAAGCGATTACCGCGAGCAGCGCCAAGTACGCAAACCTCTTGTCCTTGACTAAAGCGAGGGCTAGGGACGCGAAAAACACTGCCAGCAGGAATACTTCCGTTTCACCCATTAGCGCTTTTCACCCAAATTATTTTCTTTTCACTCCGTACACTTGAACCCCGCCAGAATCGTACAGCTTGTCGAAGTACGTGGAGTTGGAGAACTTTTCGCGCTCGATGTTCAGCCACGAGAACCCGCAGAACACCTGCCTGTTAGGCGCCCACACTTTGCTCAAGTTGTACGCGAGCGCCAACTCGTGCGCTTTCTTCGCGTCCTTCGTCTTGAAAAACTCGTCGGCGTCACTCATTTGCTTCACGACATTAGGGATGATTGCCCAGTCTCCGCCAAGCCACCCCTCGCGCAAAGTCCGGCCCATTAATAATTCCCCGCCGAAAATGCAGGTGGCGAAAACCTCGCGCTCGACCGAATTGTTCAACACCCACTTGGTCGCCTCAAGCTCTTCCTTGGTGACAATCGGGTTCACCCACGCGGAGGCTTGGTTGATTGAATCGGCGTAATTAAAGTAAGCGTAGTACGAGACTAACAGCGCGGCCAGGATGAAAAAAACAGCCCTGCCGAGGGCTAATCCGCTTAATTTAAGCCCGATTTTTTTTAATCCCTTCATTAAATTAAATCTAGGCAAACGGCTTTTTTAAGTACTTGCGCGTAATGATTTCACGTATGAAAAAAGCTTTTTTGGCGCTCTTCGCGCTTGTGCTATTCGCCTTTCTCGCATCGCCGGCAATAGTGCGGCTTAACTGCGCGTCCATAACCCGGTTTGGCGTCGAGTTAAACCAATCCGCGAACCTCTTCGTGGACTCCGCGTCGGGGCCAGTAAAAGCCTGCGACCCCGCTAACCTGCAGTTGACCGTCACGAACGCGACCGGGGTAGTAAAGCCCCTCTCTACAATCGCGTGCTCTAACGGCGTTCACGTCTTCAACTTCACTCCGGGGGTTTCAGCCAACTACACTTTCACCGCGCTTTACTCCAGTGGAGCAACCGACTCGTGCGTTGCCAAGAACTTGGT
>JACRGG010000023.1 GCA_016217775.1 Microcaldota archaeon | reverse complement strand
TTTTTATCGGCGTAGTGCCGTGGACTGGAATTACCGTTAACTTGTTTTCTTTAGACAATACGACGTGGCTTCCCTTCTGCCGCACTATGCTAAAGCCTTTTTGCAGGGCTAGCTTGATTAATTGCGGTCAGGTTAACACAGGCAGTTTTGGCAAAGCAGTTTTTCAGCCTTGAAGCGCGATTACTTCAACTTTAGTGGCTGAACGCTTTTTTTCCTTCAAGGCATCCAAGTAAGCGTCCTTTGCTTCCCTGATGTTCTCAATTGCCTCGGCGCGAGTCTCGCCTTGCGTGTGGCGCCCTGGGAGCTCGGGAACGTATGCGATAAAACCGCTTTCTTCCTGCTGTTCCAAAACCACGTGCAACTTCATTTCGCCTTCACAATATTATTTTCCAGTTCAGCCCTAATAAAACCCTAGGCTGACCGCTTCTTATATTCTTTTGGTATAACTTTTTTCAATGAAAAAACAATCAAAACGTGCTATAACGCAAAGCCTTTTGCAGCGTTTGCTGTTCGTGCAGAAGGCCGACTCGCAGCTTTACGACGGGCTTTTGTTCGTCTTTTTGTTCGCGGTTTTTTCAACGATTTTCTACGCGTTTTTTTCCATCACCGGGATTTTCCTCAACCAACTCGCGGCGTACTCGAGCGCGTTTTTAATTAGTTTATTCGGCTCTGCTGGCGTCTCGTACCTGGACGGCCTGCCAGTAATTTTTGGAGTCCTCAACGGCCAATCGTTTTCCGCGCTCATCATTGACTTGTGCGCTGGCGCAATCGAGTTGTCGGTGCTTTCGGGAATCGTGTTGGCGAGCCGGGACAAGACAATCAAGCAAAGGGTTTTCGGCGTGCTCGGCGGATTCGCCTTGTTTTTAGCATTCAACCCAATCCGCATTGCAGTAACCCTGTATTTCGTGGGCACGGATTTTCTTCCGTTCGTGCACGAGTGGCTCTTCCGCGGCTTTCTCCTCGCCTTGCTAATCGGCTACTACGCGCTGTGGTACTATGGCCGGCTCGGCTTTGGCGGTAGAAAAAAGGGCGCTTAAGCCGGATTATTAGAAAGCTTTAATTAGTTGAACCGTTCAACTGTTTAACTAGGTGGTTTGCGTGGCTTTCAAGAACTTGAGTAATTTGGATTTGGTTAAAATGTCTGCAAAGGGGCAGCTTGTAGTCCCGCAGAGCATTCGGAATTCGGAGAGCATTGAGCCGGGCGAGAGGTTTTTTGTATTCCCAGTTGAAGGTGGGGTGCTGTTCAAGAAAGCAATGCTGCCTTCCGTCCGCGTGAAGTTCGGCTCTCTCGCCGCCCAAGTTGAAAAGCACTTTAAGGCGCGCGGGGTGAAAAAAAGCGATGTCGGCGGGGCGCTTAAATGGGCAAGAAAAGGATAGTCGTAGACACTAACAACCTTATTTCGGCCCTAGGCTGGCGCGGGAATTCCAGGAAATTGTTTGAAAACATCGTTGAAGGAAAAGCCTACTGGTTTGCTTCATTAAAGCAAGTGGATGAGCTCAAGCGCGTGCTTGACTACCCGCGCTTTGGCTTCTCGCAAGAGCAGAAAACGCGGTTCTTGGAATTAGTTTTTGAAACAGCCGTCCTCGTCGACTCAAAGACTAGGTTGGACGCGGTTAAGGACGACCCGTCGGACAACATTATTTTGGAGTGCGCGGTTGACTGCGGGGCGGATTTTGTCATAAGTGGCGATAGCCACTTGCTTAAGCTCAAGGAGTTTAATGGAATCGGGATAGTCAAAGTCGCGGAGTTTTTGGAAAAACACTTGTGAATTCCTCTTACCTCGTTGTTTTCCCCATATGCTTTTTTTAACCCGGCTTTCGTCTAATGCTTATGGAGAGAAAGGCGTTCATTGCCGCCCCGTTGCTTGGGACGATTATCTTCTTGGCCGCTATTTTGTTCGTCGTGCACGTAGGCCAGTCCGACAAGGCCGAGGTTTCAAAAATAGTATCGGATGCGTACCACAACCGCATCGTGACGATTCTGGACAATTACCGCTCGGATATGAAGGCGATTTTTTCCGTGTCCATCGCGCGGAGCATTGAAAGCTTCCTGACCGCCCAGTGCTGGAGCCTCTTCACGATATCCAACGCGCCTGAAGACACTTGCGGGCCAATCCCCCCCGGAGTCACGGGAAGCAGCTTGAATTTAATTCAAAACCCTTCAGTGTGCCCCAACCCGTCAAAGCCCGTTGACTACAAGAAGGCGAGTTTGCTCTTCGGCGGCAGTTCTGACCCTAATTCGATTAGCGATGCCGAGCTTCGCTACTTCAAGTGCGTGGAGGCGACGGACATAATCAAGCAGGGGGTTTGCGGGGTGAACAAGGCTTACGGGATTACCGCGTGGCTTAACTTGACTACGCTTTCGTACAGCTTCGAGGGAGTCGACTTTACCCTAGACCCGGCAAGCAAGGACGCAGTCGGAGAATTGCTTTGGACAACCTACTGCGACGTCAACGACAACGGCGGGTTAGATCCAGAAAACGGGGATATTCTTGTAGACACTCCCTGCGTTGGGCCAACGGATGTAAGCTGCTCTTTTCGCTCCGCGCCGTCCAGTGCTCCGGATTCGTGCCGCGACAAGAACGGCGCGTCCCACAAGCTGCGGGTAAATTACGCCGCGTCGGGGTTGTGCAGCGACTTGGTCGGAGAGTTTTTGTTCGACTGCAGTAATTTCGCGAAAAACAAGGCAAAGCCGTTCCAGTGCTGCAAGCCCGGCAAGTTCGAGTCAGACGGAAGCTGCAAGGCAGAGAACGTCCTGCCCGGGTGCGAGGACGGGACTTTCTTCATCAACGTGAACGTCGCCGCTTCCGAGGAATTGTTTAAGAAAATGCCCCGAATCGTCGCGCAGGACAAGTTCGGGAACGCTTTGCGCAGCGGCGCGGTCGGCGACGAGGCGTTTTTGGTGCAAGTAAAATACCCGTTTTACCAATACTACGACTTGTCCTTCAACACGTTCGACAAATTCGCTTACAAAACGCCTGCTACGCCCAATGTGCCAGGAGTTGTCGACGGGTACTGCGTCGGGAAGGGATGCAAGGACGCGTCCTTAAACAGCGTACGCCCCGCGGGAAAGAAATTCACCAAGGCAGGCAGGGACGCTGCGCTGATTTCAACCGACGCAGAGGCTAAGAAAAAAGTCTCGAATACTTTCTTTGATGATTTCATAAGGGGCAACGTGGCCTGCAAGCCGTTTGAAGACGCTTCAAAATTACGCCTGTATCTGCAAAGCCGGAACTTGGCGGACACGGGCTATGACTACAAGTACCTGCTTTGCGATGAGAATGCGGTAACGGATTTTTCGGACAAGAGCAGGGCCGGCGCGGCACTTGGTTCCCCGACGGTAGTGCCGTTAAGCAACCCTGATTCAACTCCTCTTAGGACGGCCGTGGACGCGGGATTATGCAGTTCAACCGAAGGCAGCTACTGCGGCTTTATAGACTCGCTTGCCTGGTCGCTCGAGGTCGAGGACAAGCGCCCGCAGTTTTTGACCGACCAGGACGGAAACCGGTTTTGCTTCCAGATCAACCCCAAGCATTTCTCTCCCTGAATTTTCCCCTCCTCCCTCCGCCCAACGTTTTATTAATTTTTTTCGCCAGCGCTCTCTCCCCCCCGAGTTTTTTGCCGCGCGGGCTCCCCGCGTGCAATATGGTTTTATAAACAATCTTTTCCCTATTATCTAACAGGGCTGGCAAGTGGATTACTCCGAGTTTCTATCATCGCTTGAAGAAAAAGGCGTTCCTTCTCCAAACATCCTAGTCCCCGTTTTTATCGCATTAGCCCTAGCCGCGGCCGCGTTTTTTGCGTACCCCGCGTTTGCCAGTCAAGGCGGGAAGGCCGTCGTCCTGACGGTAACGGACTCAAGCGGCTTGGCGGTGCCTCAAGCGCAAGTAATCCTTTCAGGCCGCGGGTTTTCGCAAACCGCGTTCACCGATTCAAACGGCGAGGCGCTGTTCGAGAAAGCGCCCCAAACCGATTTGTCCGCAACGGTTTCAAAAGAGGGGTTTGAGAACCAATCAATAGGGCTTTCCCCAACGGATTTAACTAGCTTAGTTTCACTCTCCGCGCAATCTCCCCTGCCCAAGGCAAGCGCGCTTAAAGTCCTCGTAGTTGACAAAAACTCCAACGCCGCGCTTTCCCAAAGCCTGGTGACGCTTAGCTTCTCCGCAGGCACCAAGACGGCTACGACCGACGCGAACGGCGAAGCAGTCTTTTCGCTCGACTCCCTTCCGTCCGATGCGAGCGTTGCGGCCAGCAAGAACGGCTTTGCCGCAAACTCTGTTCTAAGCCTTTCAACAAGCGAGATTGCCGGCTCTTCATTCTCGCCGATAACGATTTACTTGTCCGCGGACGAAAAGCCGGAAGCCAAGTACTCCTTCACCGTCTCGGTGCAGGACTCCGACGCGAACGGCGTTGACAACATCGTGGTGACGGCCAAGGACTCGTTTGGCAAGCCCATCGGATTGCAAAAGACCAGCGGGGGGCAAGCGAGTTTCTCAATTGTTGCAGGCAAGCAATTTTCCATTGAGGCAACCGACCCGTCCGGGGCTTACAAAAAATTCTCGTCAGAGCCGCTCTCGCTTTCAAAAGACGATGGGATGCTCGTCGCGCTTGAGAAAAAAGTTTCCGGCGCTCCAACCGCAATAAGCGTTTCCGTAACCGACTCTGCAGGCAAGGCCCTGCCGCTCTCCGACGTGTTCTTGTACGACATCAAGTCAAACAAGCAGTTGGACTCGAAGGCCACCGACTCGTCGGGCCTCGCGAAATTCCAGGACGTTGACGAAAGCCAGTCTTACTACGTGAGTGCGTCCAAGGAAGATTTTCTCCCCGCGATTAAAACCCGCGTGAAGCCAGGCGAGAGCTACTCTATTTCCCTTGACGCGCAAAAAGCCGGCAATTACGTTGGCGCGTCTTACTTAGTCTTTTCAAACTCTCTGCCCGCGGCAAGCGCGCAAGTCGCGTTGTTCATCGCGGGCGGGGCGTTCGACGGCTTCTTCCTCGGAATCCCGGCGTTTGAAACCGGCGAGGACGGGTACGCGTACTTCACCGTCCCAAAATCAGTTCCCGGCGGCGGGAAACTCCTCGCCAAGGCCGCGTTGAACGAGTTGGTGGGCGAATCAGCGGCGCAAGACCCAAGGGCGTCCTACAACCAGTCAATCGAGCTCTTTGCCCCCCTCTCGGAATTGAGGATTAACGCGACCGACGCGGCGTCCGGCAGGGCGCTGGATGCCGCTGCGCAGGCATTTGTTGACGGAAAGCAAATTTCGTCGTGCCGCTCCGCCTCCGCCGGCTCCCTATGCGTATTGAAGATACCGGGCAACTCCCAGTTCACCTACTCGGTGGGCGCGCCTAACTACGTTTTGTTTGAAAGCAGCGCGTCAACCCTCTACCCGACCGAGTCGCGCGTTGAGAAAATCCAATTGCATTCAATCGATTCCATAAAGGCGGCCAAAGTGGTTTTCGACGGGCTGTTCGACTCTCTTGGGCGCAAAGTAGAGTTCCCGACCAACGCGGCGGAGTACGCCGCAAAATTCACGCTGACCGCGCCAAAATCGGATTTTTCCGGCATCACGATTCGCGCAGGCGGGGAGTTAAGCGCTGAAAACGATTTTGCGTTCATTTCCTACGCGCCGCTCTTGGACGGCGCAATCCTGTCCGGCGGAAAAACTTTTTCCACGACCGCCTGCCAGTCAACGGGCTCGGACTTGAACGCGTACAAGTTCGTGCAGTACGACTTCAACAAGTCAAGCGGGTTCTCCAGGCAATTGTCCGTGAAAATCCAAGTCCTCGACGGCGTGCCCGCGGGCAAGCCCCTATTATTGTATTACAGCGCGTTCTCATCGAATTCCGACGACCCGTCAATCTACCCGTTTGAGGAGAAAGCCGCCGCGGAATTGATTAAGGCCGGCGGGGCGCGCGCGTTAAGCAAAACCGATTTTTGCACCGCGCCGCAGCAAAAAGCCGAGCTAACATTTTCCTCGTTTTCCTACTCGTGCTCTAACGGCGTGTGCGGGCTGTTCGTGTTCTCAAAGGACTCGAAGAAGGCCACCAAGAACTTGGATATTCCCCTCGGCGGCCAAGCGCGCGTTGACTACTCTATTGCCTCCGCGACTCCAATCAACTCAATCGACGTTTTCACCAAGCACTTTGTCGAGGGCGACGACGTCTTGGAAAGCGGCTCGACCGCGACTCAAGCCGGCGGGAGCAAAATCAGCTTAGCCGCATCTTTCTCATCATCCGATTCGCCGTCCTCGCCTTCTTCAACCCCCGCTTTCAGCGTGCCGGTCGATTGGGTTAAGGGGAAAACAAGTGCCGGGAGCTTTTCGTTAAGGGCGGTGAAGCCCTCGAACCTCGCCGCGGTATCGTTTGGGCTAAACGGCGAGTCAGAGGAATCAAGCGCGAAGTTCACTACTACAATGCGCGTGTCGGGGAGAAGGGCTTTTAGAAAACCCGTTGTTTCGCCAAGCCAGTTTACTCTGGGCTTGGAGGAATCCCTCTCGATTGACTTGCTTGACTCGCTTGGCGAGAGGATTGCCGACGCGCAAGTGGCCGCGTTCGAGTGCGAGGGAAGGCCGCTTAACGGCGTCGAGGCGTTCCTCTCCGGCGACGGGACAACCAATGCGGGAAAAAGCGGGCACTACGAGATTCTCTTAAAGCCGTCCAAAGTGGGGAAGATTGGCGTGCGGGCGCAAGGCGCGGACTTCGCGGTTTACGAAACTCCCTTGTCCGACTGCATCAGCGTCTCCCAATCCGATTACATCAGCGCGCAGCCAACCGAAATTTCCTTAACCGGGGACTCAAGCACTGGTTTAAGCAACGCGACTTTGGCTTATTCGCTTCTTCCAGTCTCGACTAGGGTGACGACGAGCTTCTCGTGCGACGGGGCGCAAAACAATTTGGTCAAGGTAAACCCGTCAAGCTTCGAACTGCAGGCTCTTGATGAGGTTGAGCTGGCCCTCTCGGTTGCCAAGGGCGCGAACTTGAGGGACAAGTACTGCGTGCTTTCCTTAAACGCGCAAGCCGGCGCGAGTTCGGTGCAAAACTTGCTCCTATCCGTTTTCGTGAACGTGACTGACTACAGCCAGCCTGCAACCAAGGACATCGCCCCCGGCGCCACGCTTGTCTTCCCGCTTTCCAAAACGGGCGACATCGCGTTTGGCTCCGGCCAGTACTCGACCAAGGCGCTTGGGGAACTGCAGTCGTGCTCGTTAATGGAATTCTCGCAAGGCGCGTCCTCATCGGGCGGGACGTCGGTCAGCTGCTTGGACAACGGGAGGATAATGCAAGTCACTTCATCATACGACTTATCCGACTCAAGCGTGTGCTTCCCCCAGACGGGCTTAATCCAATTAACCGCGCCTAATGGCGTGAGCCAATTCATTTCACTTCGAGTCATCGGGCCAAGCGGCGCGAGGCAATGCGCCGTCACTGTGACTCCGTCAACTCCACCCTCCCAGTGCGTGCAAGAAGGCGGCATTTCTGGCGGGGGAGACTGTTGTTCCGGATTAACCGATTCGAATGGAGTCTGCGTCAGGGCCGAGTCGTGCTCCGCTGATTCCGACTGCCCAAGCGGGCAATTATGCTCCTTAGGCTCGTGCGTAGTCCAGGGAATTAATTATGACGCCCTGCCTTCGGCAATAGAATTTGCCCTCTCGTCAACAATGGAGGCCACCAAGTACTTTGACGCAAGCAAGATTTTCTCCACGATTCCCGCGAGCGCGCCGGACGAGTGCGAAGTCAGCCAAGCAACCCTGGACTCGGAGTCAAAAGGAAGGATTTTCGCGAAGTGCGAGCCGGACGCAACGGGGAGGATAACCGTGCTGCGCGTTGACGCGTCTTACTCGTCGATGAAATTCCCGTACTTAAACTACGGCGCGCGAGCGACCATCCTGCTGAAAAAACAGGGTTTGGCTTCAAAGGAAGTCTTCGTGAAAGTCAAGTTCGACCCGAGCACGCAATTCCCGCAGAACAAGGCGGACTGCTCGAATGGCGTTCTTGACGGCGACGAGGCTGGAATTGACTGCGGGGGCTCGTGCCCGAATCTTTGCTCGAAAGCCGCCTGCAACAACAGGATTAAGGACGAGAATGAGGAGGGAATAGACTGCGGGGGAGTGTGCTCGAATTCGTGCGTGAAAACCAGCCTCCAAAAAATCGGCGCCACCGTTTCGCTAACCCTCGACAGCCTATTGCAGGACAAGAAACTCCTCTCCCTTGAGCCGATTGAAGCCGCCGGGTGCAAGATAACCTCGTGCTCGCTTCGCCCGTCCATCAGCGACTCGCGTTTGAACAAAAACCGGCCGATAACTTCCTACGTTACACTAGATGAGGCGCGGTGCCTTGACGGCGTGCTGGATTTGCAGGCCGAGTACAATTCATTCCCGGGATTATACCGCTCTTACCAAGGAAGCGGCGCGATATTATTCGAGTGCGAGAACAAGCCGTCAGTCCAGCGCCCGGTTTCAGTCGGCCTTGATTCCTCGCTAGCGGATTTGCCCGACAAGCAATTGACTTGCTCGGACGGGGTGAAAAACGCGGACGAGCATAGCGTTGACTGCGGCGGCTCGTGCGAGTTATTCGAGCAAAAATCCTGTCCCGCGCCAAGCTGCTCTGATGGAGTCTCCAACGGCGACGAGGCGGGCGTTGACTGCGGGGGCTCGTGCAGCACGTTGTGCACCGCGGACTTGTACGAGCCGGTCGAGGAAATGGTTTACGCCGTCCTTGATTCCGACGGGACGTTCCTAAAGCAATTCAACCTAGCGTCGCTTGGCGCTGTTACCAGTTGTTCGGTGAAAATGATTCCGCTACTAGACCCGTCCGCGCCTCGCGGAAGCGTTTTCGCAAGCTGCTCGAACAACGTCTTGACTGTCGACGCGCAATTCCCGCGCGAGGGCTTGTACAATTCCTTCGCGCAAGGAGGCCGCATTTCTTTCAACTTGAAAAACGGGGGGCGCGCAACCAAGCAATTAGTCGTCGACGCTAACAACGTGTTCGGAATTCCATTTACTAAACCCGTTACTGGCGTGGCGACTCTTCCCTCGCGCATTTCACTAACCGCATCAAGCTCGCCTTACCAATTCAATTACGGCCAAGGGTATTCAAGCGAGTCGGTTTACCCAGTCAAGTTCAAGGACGCGCCGAGTTGCGACGTGAAGGGATTCGCGCTCAACTACTTGAATTCCGGGCAGTTCTACCCCCAGAATTCCTTTGCGCAAACGCCCTTCAACCAGCAGAATTGGCTGACTGGGTATGGCTTCCAGCAGTACTCCTACAACCCAGTCGGGGTTCCAATGGGGTGCCAGCCTCCGCAAGTCTTCTCCAACCCGCTTGGATGCCCGATTTGCCAGGATTACTTGGGGTACGACGGCGAGGCGAAAAACTCGGTGCAATCCGCGCCCGCGTACTCCAACGGCTTGTACTCGCAAAACCCCTTATTCGCGCCTAACTCGGGGATTCCAGTCGAGTGCTCTCCGCCGCTTATTTGCACCAAGCAGGGCTTTGAGGCGTGCAAGTTAAAGTACTGCCAGCCAAGCCAATTAACCAACCAATTAAACCAATACGTTTCCGTAACCGCAACGTGCGACCAAAACCAATTATCCTTAAGCGCGTCCTACAACGGGCCGAGCCAATCAACTTATGGAGTCGCGCAAGGACAACTCGTTGTGACGTCCGAGGGGGCAACGCGAAGAATTCCAGTTAGCATCACCGTCATTCCCGCAAGCTCGTACGGCGGGCCGGTTTACTCTGACTCCAAGACAATGTACTGCTCCGGGAAATACGCTCAATTCTCTCGCGAAGGGTCGGACAAGGGAATCCCGAAGGAAATCAAGGTTTACGTAAGCCCGGACACGGGTTTTGGCGAGACTAAGGCAAGCGGGCTGGAAATCGCTGGCCCAATCTTGTGCAACACCGATGCGGTGAAGTCCGCTGCGCTAAAACTCGGCTTGCAGGCCGACGACGTGGCGTGCTCGGAGAAAGAAATTCACGTGAAGGCAAGCTCGGCAAGCGCGGGCGGTTATTCTGGCGGGGAGGCGACTGGTGAGATTAGCTGGTCGTACGGATTCGCGAACGACTTTACGGCGAAAACCAAGATTACTTTTGTGAAAGACGATTTTACGCCGCTTGAATTCCCGCTGTTTGTTTCCGCCGGCGACGGCCGTGTTGACAACTACGAGCTTTCTTCCGAAGACTCCAAGAGCAAGTTTGCGGGAATTGATTCAGAGGCGTCTTCCGTTGGCGGGCTAAAAGACGGGGAGATTAACTTCCACAAGGGAATAGTTTCGTTTGGCGAGCTCGAGTTTGACGTGAAGAAAGTCAAGGCCTCCTCGGCTGGGAGCGTGTTCGTTAAAACCGTTTCGCCATCCGCTTACGAAACAACGCGCGAAGTGACGCTGCTTCCAATAATCGTGCCGGGCAACAACGTGAACCTAAACGTTGCCTCAAGGGGCGCGTCTTACTCCATTGACTCGGATAAAAACCCGGCTTTGCTTCCAAAGTTTTATTCCGACGGCAAGAAAGTCGAAGGCGTTACGTGCACTCCCCTAAAACCCTCGTTTGAGGCGGTGCCTACTGTCTCGTGCGAGTCGGCTGACGACGGATTGAAGATTTCGTTTGATTTTAATTCTCTTTTTGCCGGCGCGATTGACGAGCGCGTTCCCTTCAGGCTTGAGTACTTGGGTCAGTCTTACGAGTTTTCAGTCAAATTGACTTCCCCAGCCAAAACCGGAGCTGCTTCTGCAACTACGGCAAAAGCTGAAGCAAAGCCGGAAAGCAGCGTAGAACTATCCGTTTACAGGATTAGCGTCGACAAAAAAACTAATAAAGAAACTCCAAGCGACGCGCTTAACCAAAAGTCCGATGGAAAGTACCACGTCAACCAAGGACAGAAAGTGAGGATTGGCGCTTCATACGCTAAAGTTTCAACTGTTACGCCGGAGCTTTCGTGCAATAATATTCCCGGAGTTAAACTAAATACTGTTTCTGTAGATTCTTTTGGCGACCAAGCAACTAGCTATTATTTTTTCACCCAGCCCGACGAATCCGCCCTCTGCAAGTTCGGCATTACGGTCGGGGAAGGAACGCAAAAAGTAATCCAAATAAGCTCGGAAACAAAAGAAAAAACCGGTGAAACGCCCGCGCCGGGCAAAAAAAGCAAGGGCGCGGGCACGACTAGCGGCGGGTCTAAGATTACCGTGCCAAGCAATGGTGGCTAGAAATGAAGACAAGCTTTTTGTTGGCTGCATTCGTTTTGTTTGCTCTAGTAATGCAAGTTTCAGCAGAATCTCCAGTGCTTAAAGTTGACAAGGCTATTGTTAAGGATTGCAAGGCGAAAGAAATTCCCGGGGGAATCCAAGGCTGCATTTACTTGGCTCCAAAGGAAGGCACTGGCGCTCAAGTTAAGCTTCCTGTTTCCGTCTTTTTATTCAACAGCAATGGAGGCAAGTTCGACACGAGTTTCACTGAATCAATGGATTTGGACAAAAATCATTTTGGCGGCAAGACGATTAGTTACTCCATAACCGGCTTGGAGAAAAACAAGAAGTACACTATTCAACTCACCGACGGCTCTGGGGAAGCAGGAACAGCGGATTACGCGTTTACCGGAGAGACGCTCTTTGAAAAAGCTGATTTCGTTGAAAAAGTTGTTTACGCGTATCCGACAAGCCGTTCTATTGATACAGAAAAGACTCTTGGCGCGGTTTACTCGCTTGTACTTGATTCTAGTCTTGAAACGGCAACGCAAAATCATTTCAACGAGTACTTGGCGCTTGAGTTAGCAATTCAACAAGAGAATGGAGAATATAGTTCTTTTAGAAATGTAGGAGATTACTCGCAGGATAGCTTATTATATAGACTTACTCAAAGTTTTTTCTTTCCAGACAAATTATACCATCGCGTTATTGGTACAAAGAACATTGCTCCTTTCACGTTTGGCTTCAGGGCTCGTCTTAAGGTAATAAAAGAAGACGGGTTGAAAATCGGCGGCAAGACTTACGCGAAAGGCGCCGAAGTCGGGTTTGCCACTTTCAGCAAAGAAGACGCTTTTGACTATAAACTATGCATTGGAGGCAACGCGGTAGCTAATTACTTTGACCTTGGAGGCAACTCGCTAGGTAATTACGTTAATGAACGCCATTTCTATAAGTGCACTTCAAGCCTATCAATGCTTGACTTCGGCCAAGACCTGGTTTTTTCAGTGAAAAGAGGCAACGTTGGGCGGACTTGCGAAGACGGCGGCACTACGCCGATGAGTACTATGGCAAAACTATCTTCTCTTTCCAAAGTGGATTGCGCAAAAATATTGTTCAAGGACGGAAGACAACTTGAGTTGAACGCGCCCAAAAGCTCGTCTTCAGAACTTGCTAAGAACAAAAAATCTTCCAGCCCGCAACTTTGGTCAGCAACGGATAGCGATGGGCGAAAGTATTCCCTCGACTTATACGGCCAAAAAATAACTGACTATGGTACAGTTAAGGACAATGATGTTGGCGTATTCATTCAAGTTTCATCATCTGGCAAAACTAGTTCCTCCGCAAAGAATTCGGGGAAAGTCGTATAGCGCTTGAGCGTTTTGCTGTAAGTTGCGCTTGCCATTTTTTCTCGCGTGTTTTCCTTCTTTTTTTCCTTTAGCGCTAGTGGGTAAGGCGCGTTTCCTTTAGTAAGCTTGTTTTCAAGCAGGTTTGTTATCATTATTGATAACGAAACCCGGCAAAAACGTTGTTTTTGTTAACAAACCGGCTGCAAAACTCGCGTTCGGGGAATTTTGTTTCTAGTGAAAACCCTTAAAAACTGGTTTGTTTATAATACTAACATAACACTATTGTTATTTTGACGTGATAATAGCTTAAGATTGGGGTTTTTGGGTGGGAAGCAAACAAGGGCGCGTGTGGAATGAATAGATTGTCGTTGTTTTTGATTAAGGAACTCGCGTTGAAAAGCGGGCGCGC
>JACRGG010000022.1 GCA_016217775.1 Microcaldota archaeon | reverse complement strand
TTCAGAAGCATTCCCGCAACGGCCCTCTTTCCCCTATTTCTCTTGCTATTCGGCCCCGGCGACCCCACTAACACGGCGCTGGCAACGTGGGTTTGCGCGCTTTACCTCTCCTTGCACGTTTCCAAAGCCTTGCGCTCAACCAGTGAAGCCGCTTTGCTAACCGCGAAAAGCTTGAAGAAGGATAATTGGAGCGTTTTCTTCCACGTGAGGCTAAAAGAAGGCCTTCCAATGATATTCCTCGGATTGCGCACCGCAGTCAGCCTAACCGTAGTCGTGGTAATCGTCGCGGAAATGTTCGTGGGCACAAGCAGGGGCTTGGGCAAGGTCTTGATTGACTCGGCGTACACTTATGAAATCCCGAAATTATACGCGGGAATTCTATTAGTTGGAATAATCGGCTACTTGCTCAACTACTTGGTAATCTTTTTAGAGCGGAGAATAGTGCATTGGCACGCTAAGTAAGCTTCGTTAAATTGGCAGGGCGCTAGGCTAGCGCTGCACAACAACAGACGCCAAACAAAACCAACCGGATACCCGTGGCCTTTAGGCTGGGGAGGATGTCGTATTAAATTGTATTAAAGGCTGTTTTGTTTTATTATTTAATGTTTTCTAGCATATATCTTGATGAACGGTACCGCCCTGCCTTGCTTAGAACTCCTTGCGCTGAAAGTTCATTCAAGTCCGTAATGGCGGTCGGGTGGGAAATGCCCGCCAATTTTGCGTATTGTGGCGCGGTCATAGCCTTGTGCGTTTTTAGGTAGTCAATGGCTTTTTTCTGCCTTTCCATAATATCCCCGTATTTTCTTGGCTTCCTGCGTGAGAGCGGGCCTGATAGCGTAACTTTGAACACTCCGCCAAGGTCTTCAAAGAGCGGGTCGGGAAGCTTGTTTTTTCTCATTACCCGGTACATTGCCTTAATCCCCAGATTCAGCCCCTCTCCCCACTGGCTATCGTTAAGCAGGCGGTACAAAATCGGGTTGCGGTGCTTGCGGGTTTCGGCAAAATTCTTTATGGTTTGGCCTGGCAAGAGGCTGCCGGGATTCGCCAACTCGATTCTATCGTCAAAAATCTCGATTAAAATTCCGTTTGGGTCAAAGTAATCGCGGTGCCCCACTGCATTAGTGAGCGCCTCGCGCAAGACCTCGCCTGGAATCATAGGCGTTTCAACCCTCTTTCCTTGTTCTATTCTGCTAAATGCGCCCGCCTTTTCCTGCGTAACCTTGAAAACTTCCTCCAACAGTTCAGGCAGCGTATCAGAAAAGCGAGAGTCGTATTCCTTGGCTTCAAGCGCCTTCTCCTTTCCCCTATACTTCACGACTCTTACTTCAGAATTAGAGAAAAAATTAGTAATTTCTTTCGAGAAAAAAAGCACGGCTGCGTTTTTAAGGTAAAAATCGCCAACCGCGTTTGCAACTGCGAAGCTTGAAAGCAAGGGCTTAAGCGAAAGAGGCTCGTGCTTGGTTGTATCAAGGCCTCTTTTTTGCAGGAGAATCCTGACTTTATCTTCACTCAAATCGCCTAAATTGGCTGAAGACTTGTTTTCTTCGAATGAAAGCGTTCCGCGCTGCGCAAGAAAGCGGGCGAGGTTCAACCCGAATATTTCTTCATTGATTGAGCCAACTCTCCTAAACACGGATTTTTTAAGAAAACAAACTTCAGAGATTGGAAGCGCATTAATCTTCACAACAAGCAAAGTTTTCCCATCTTTTTTGCATTCAATGGCTTCATAATACGGTTTTGGCTGAATTTGCGAAATAATGCCCGGCAGTTTTTGGAAGGCGGCGTCAATATCCGATAAGCCTAAGACAAGGGTTTTGTCTTTTTGTTTTTCAACTCCGAAAACCAAATATCCTCCAAGCGTATTTGCGAAAGCACAAATGGTCTTAGCTATCGCTTCCGCAAAGTCAAGGCTCTTCTTAAATTCCAAGGATACTCCTTCATTTAACGCTAGAAGATTATCGATATGCAACTTTTCCATACCTTAAAACATAAACAAGAAAGCTATTTAATACTATTTAATGTAAACTTTTCCTCTTTTTCTTTTATTATTCGGTCAATCCCCAAATTATGCGCGGGAATCCTGCTGGTGGGGTTAATCGGTTATCTCCTCAACTACTTGGTAATCTTTTTAGAGCGGAGAATAGTGCATTGGCACGCTAAGTAAGCTTCGTTAAATTGGCAGGGCGCTAGGCTGGGCTTATTTCTATTGTATTGTCGTTTTTCAGCCTGAAGCCCATTTCCTCCCCTTTTTTCAGGTTTAAGACTTCCCCGACTTCCTTAGGAATCCTTAGTATCAAATTGCTCCTCACTTGGCTTAGCTTCAAGCAATACTTGTGTTTTTTCAGCTTATTGAGCAAAAGAATTCTTTCAACTATCTCCGGGTTGTGGTATTCTTCTCCGCACTTGTGGCACTTCCATCCGTCTAGCGTGACTCCATTAAACCTAAGGTTAGTCTTGTACTCCGCCAGCGCCCCGCAAGCGCAATCCATTCCTGTATTCTTAGCTTTCATACCCTTCTCCCAAACCTCCCAACGTGCGTAATCAAGTAAACTTCTTCCCCCAGCAAATAATTGTATGACCTTACTGCAACAACGTTGCAAGTCTTGCTTCCCTCGTCAAGCCATTTTTCTATCGTGTTCTTGCCCCTCGTTCTTGAAGGCTCGTACCCGTTTTCAAGACTCTCAAGGCAATCGCGAATCCTTAAGCCCAACTCGAGCATCTCGCGCTCGGCGCTATACGACGTTATGAGCCTCAACCCGTCAAAAAACTGTTCTAACATATTCAACCAACGTATGTTTATAAAGTATGTTATTTTCCACTCTATGCCTTCGGCTCAATGGTATTCAAATACTTTTGGTAGAACTTTTGGAGCAAAAACAGGGTTTTCAAGAGCAAACTAGCGGTTTTACTGCTCGAGCGCTTTTCTAATCGTTTCTTCTTCAACTGGGAAAGCGATTTTCCCGTTTTCCGTTTTCACCGAGCCAACCGCGTTTGGCAGGACGAAAAAAATCTTGTCCAACTTGTTTTTCTTATCGCGTTTCATCAATTCTATCAAATCGGTTTTCGCGGAATACTTTGCCTGCAAGCCGGTTTTTTCAATCAACTCGTTTTGCCTTCGCAAATCCGCTTCTTTGAGCACTCCGAGCAAGACCGCTATTCTAGCCTCGTAATTCATTCCAATCCCGACCGCGGCGCCGTGCGCAATTTCATAGAGTTCAGCGGCTTCAATCGCGTGTCCGACAGTATGCCCGTAATTAAGCACTTTCCTCAATTCCGACTCGCGCTCGTCCCTCTCCACCACCCGCGCCTTGATAGAGCAGCACCACGAAACTAATTTCAAGAAAAACTCGGGGCTGGCGTTCCCAACGTTTTGCTCCAAGAACTCGAATAACTCCTCGTCCTGCGACATTCCGTACTTTATCGCCTCCGCCAAGCCGTTTTTTAATTCCGCTGCGGGCAGAGTCTTCAATACGCCAACGTCGATAATGACTTTGCTTGGCTGGTAGAACGTCCCAACCAAGTTTTTCCCCTCGGGAAGGTCAACCCCGGTCTTTCCGCCAATGCTCGAGTCGACTTGCGCAATCAGCGTGGTGGGAACGTGCACGACCTTAATCCCGCGCTTGTAAACTGATGCGATAAAAGCAGCCAAGTCCCCGACCACCCCGCCGCCAACCGCGACGACCATTGACTTAGTGTCGAAATTATTGCGCACCATTTCCCGCGCGATTTCAATAACCTGCATTGGGTTCTTGCTCTTCTCCCCCGCAGGCACTTCAAACAACTGCGCGTTAACCCCCTGGCTTTTAATTAATTCCAAGAGCTTTTCCGCGAAAAGCCCGCGGACGTTAGAATCCGTGATTACGGCAATCTTGCTTGCGTTAAACTTGGTGAAATTGGTTTGAAACAAGTTCCCGCAGCCTACTTCTATCTCGTAGCTTCTCTGCCCCAAATCAACTTTTATTTTTTCCATAATCATTCATTTCTTCCAATCCAGTCCCTTGATAGTCCCGCTGATTTTCTTTAGCCTCAAGGCAATCGGCTTTCCCTCGAAACTCGTCTTAAACGCGAGGGAGACAATAGTTTGCTCTAACGCAATCAAATTAGTTTTCAGCACGAGCTCTTGTTTTTTCTCGTCGAACAACACGGCTTTTGGCGCGGCACTGCTCGCTCCAAGCTCGCCCGCAAACTCGAGGATGGAGTTGTAAACGGCTTTTTTTGCGTTGCTTTCGCTAAGAAACTGTCCGTCGATCTTAATCAGCAAGTAACGCTTTTTCTCTCGAATCATTTAATTCCGACCTTCAGTCTTTTTTTCTCTTTCTCTCTTTCAGCCATTCCCCGAGTTTCCTAAACGCGCTTGCCCTGTGCGAAACCGCGTTTTTTTCTTCACTCGTCAGTTCGTTGAACGTCTTATCGCTCCCGCTTGGAATGAATATAGTGGCGTAAGGCATTTTATAAACAATTTTTCCAACGATTTTTTCAGAAATCCTCCCATTCATTTCCCCGCTGAAAACAATTGGCTTCTCCATTCCCGCTTCAATGAACGCGACTGACGAAACGAATTTCGCCTTCCTGTCTTTTCCCTCGAGCAGCTTGAGCAATCCGTTCAAACCAAGCGTTTGGTAGCAGAATTTCGAGTAAGTGCCCGGAAAGTTTTCGTACGCTTCGAAAAACAGGCAAGTGTCCTCGACGACAACCGGCTTTTTCACCAAGTTAAAAGTGTCTATTGCCTTTCGCTCAATAGTCTCCTGCAAATTCAAGGACTTGATTTCAAAAACGTCAGCATCCAACTGCTCGACTTCAAAATCGGGGAGCGCAATTTTTGCTTGAGCGACTTTATTGTGGTTTGAAGTCGCGAACAATACCTTCATTTTCAAAACCATTTTTCTATCTTGCTTTTTTCACCGCGTTTTCAAGCGATTGTTTTTGTTGGCCTGCGCTTGTTTTTGGTTGTTTGGGGTTAAAAATGCGTTCGCGTTCGTTGTTTTTGCCTTGTGCA
>JACRGG010000126.1 GCA_016217775.1 Microcaldota archaeon | reverse complement strand
GGACCACAAGGGCTTGCGCACGGTGGTCACCAGGCCGTACTCGAGTTTCCTTAACCGCTTGCTTGCGGTAATGAAGGACGCGGGCTACATCGGCGAGTTCGAGAAGGTCGAGGACGGGCAGGGCAGCCAAATCAAGATTAGCCTCGTCGGCAAGGTGAATGACTGCGGTTCAATCCGCCCGCGCCACCCCGTAAAAGCTCCTTCAATAGAGGCGTACGAAGAGAGGTTTTTGCCCGCGAAGGGAGTGGGGCTCATCATAATTTCCACTCCAAACGGGATTGTCTCCCACATTGAGGCAAAGGAGAAGAAAATCGGCGGGAGGCTCCTCGCCTACGTTTACTAGAATTTAGAAAATAACGGTTTTGAAGATAATGTTTTTGAAAATAATTGTTAAGTGAAATGAAAATGGCCAAGCAAAAGATTCCATCGGGCATTCAAGTGTCGGTTGACGCGAACGTGTTGAGCGTGAGCGGCCCAAAAGGCAAGCTCGCAAAGAAATTCGATTCAAACACCGTCAGCGTCACTGTCGGCAGCGGCGAAGTTGATTTCGACTCGAAGCTGAAGAAAGTCCGCAAGGTCCTCGCGTGCGTGAATTCCGTCGAGGCGCACTTTAGGAATATGGTGAAGGGAGTCCAAGAGGGCTTCGAGAAGAAAATGCAGGTCATTTACTCCCACTTCCCGGTAACCGTCGAGGTGAAGGGCAAGGAAGTCTTGATAAAGAATTTTCTCGGCGAGAAAAGCCCGCGAGTGGCCAAGGTAATCGGCGAAACCAAGGTAACCGCGAAGGGCGCTGACATTTCAATCAGCGGGCCGGACAAGGAGGACGTGGGCCAAACCGCGGCTAACTTGTCCTTGGCGACCAAGATAAGAAAGAAGGACGTGCGCGTGTTCCAAGACGGGATTTACTACGAGACCGCATAATGGGTAAGGATTAGAAAATATAATTAGGATTGGAAAATATGCTGGGGATTGAAGGAAAGTTATGTTCACTAAGAAATTACCGAAATTCGTGAGGCAAAACAAGTGGTACAAGCTTCGCGTCGCCAAAACCGGCTGGAGAAAGCCGCGCGGAATCGACAACAAGCTTCGAGTCCGCGTTGCCGGAGCGGGGAACTTGCATAAAATCGGGTACCGAAGGCCCGCCGCGACCCGAGGCAACCACCCGAGCGGAAAAAAGGAAGTAATCGTGTTTAACGAAAAGGACTTGGCGAAAGTAGTTTCGGGCTGCGTGGGCCGCATTGGCGGTACCGTCGGCGGGAAAAAACGCGCTGGAATCAGGGCTGTTGCCGCGCAAAAAAACATCAAGCTGTTGAATTGAATTTGCTTGAATTAATTAATGGAAAAAGGCGTTGTGAAAATATTATGAGTTTTGCTACCGTTCGAAGATTGGCCGCTAAAATATTTCGCGTCGGGGAATCCCGCGTGCGGTTTGCCGAGCCGGAAAAGGCGATTTCGGCCCTCACCGGTGACGACGTTCGCGAGCTGGTGAAAAACAAGTCGGTGTTAATCCTCCCGGTGCGCGGGGTTAGCCGCGCCAAGGCGCGCTTTAACCAATCCCGAAAGCAGGCCGGCAGAGGCCGCGGGCCGGGGAGCAAGCGCGGGGGGCTTTACGCGCGGATGCCCAAGAAAGAGCGCTGGATTAGGAAAGTGCGCTCGCAGAGGAGGATTTTAAAGAACACGCTTGGCTTGGAGTCGAAGTTTCGAAGAAAGGTTTACGGAATGGTGAAGGGCAACGCGTTCAAGGCGAAAAAGCAGCTGGTCGCGTACCTCAAGGACCAAAAGACAGTCGAGAAGAAAACAGAGTGAGTGGATTCAAGAAAATAAGCAAGATTATGAAAGTAATTCGATGAGTTAATTTTTATGGGCAAGGCAACGAGCATTTTGTACGACGTGCATTTTAGGCGAAGGCGTATGGGCGTCACGGATTACGCGAAGCGCTTGGCTTTATTGAAAAGCAAGAAGCACCGCCTGGTGCTGCGAAAGTCGAACAAGCAGGTTTTCGCGCAGGTAATCGAGTACGCTTTGGATGGGGACAAGACTGTTGCGAGCGCGGCTAGCGCGGACTTAAAGGAATACGGCTTTTCCGGCAAGTGCAATACTCCAAGCGCGTTTTTGACCGGGTTGTTGGCCGGGAAGAAAGCGGTTTTAAAGGGCGTAAAGACAGTAGTGCTTGACTTGGGGCGCAACACCGCGGTCAAGGGCGGGGTATTGTTTGCCGCTGCGGCGGGCGCGAGGCTGTCCGGCCTTGACGTGCCCATAGGCGAGGGGGTTTCCCCGGCGAAAGAGAGAATCGAGGGAGGCCACTTGAAGGAAAAAACTGGTTTTGAACAGGCAAAATGGAAAATTGAGGCGTTGAAATGATTAGGGGAAGGCGCTCGCGCGATGGCGAGCAAAGGCGGGAGTTTATCCCGAAAAAGAAGGAGTGGAATCCGCGCACTACCTTAGGAAAGCGCGTGGTAAGCGGGGAAGTCACGTCGTTGGAATCGCTTTTGTCAAAGGGAGTGAAAATCCTTGAAGTCGAGGCAATCGACTATCTAGTCCCGGATTTGAAGGACAAAGTGCTTGACATTTCATCCACCCAGAGAATGACTTCCAACGGGCGAAAGATGAAAATGCGCGCCGTGGTGGTAGTCGGCAACTCTAACGGATTCGTTGGAGTCGGGGTTGGCAAGGCGAACGACACTAAGGACGCTATCGCATCCGCGGTGATTGAGGCGAAGAAAAACCTTGTTTTCGTCCCCCTCGCGTGCAGCTCGTGGGAGTGCGGGTGCTCGACGCAGCACACCGTCGCGCAGAAAAGCGTTGGGTCAAGCGGGAACACTAAAATTGAGCTAAAGCCGGCGCCTCGCGGAGTCGGCATAGTCACTAACGAGAGCGCGAAGACCGTCCTCGAGTTTGCCGGGGTTAAGGACACTTGGGCGACTTGCACGGGCCGCACGAGAAACGTCTTGAATATGGTGCTCGCCACGATAAACGCGCTT
>JACRGG010000127.1 GCA_016217775.1 Microcaldota archaeon | reverse complement strand
TCGCTCCCGCAATCTCGCCGGGCTGCCTGCCCTCGCCAAGCTGGTTTAACAGCGCGTTAATGCTCGGCTTAAGGAGCGCCTGGCAGACTACGAGGAGGAATATCACGAGCACGAAGTACAGGGAGAAGGAGTCAACGAAGTAAAGAGAGGCCATCAGCACCCCGCTTGCGATTAAGGCGAAGAAAATCGCGTTAGTCTCGCCGACGAAATGAGCGGCATTTGAGGTAAAAAAGCTAAACAAGAGGGGGAGCAAAAACACGATGTACAAAAGCACTACTCCAATCAGCCCGAGGTTAAGCTGGAGGGCGAACAAGGGAATGAACGCGGAAAGCGATTCTATAATCATTGCAGTCAAAAAAGCGAACACGAGAGTAGCCCACATATGCTTGTCGAAAGAGAGAATATCCTTGGCCTCTGCTTTCATCGCGCTTTTGGACAAGACGCTGCGCAGCTGCGAGCGGATGTGCGTTGGATTAGAATCCCCTTGGCTTTTCAGCCACAATCCCGCGAGAAGAGAGGTTGCCGCCACGACTAGAAAAACGTAGTTGAGGTTGCTTAAGTTGATTACCGACACCCACACGAGGATTGCAAGCAGTAACGCGCCGACTAGGGCTGCGAGGTACTCGGTGAAGGAAAACAAGCCGAAGTACTTGGGGGCGTCTTTTTTCCCCCCGCTTGAGTTGATTTCGGCTTCCGCGCCCACCCAAACGCTTGTCGAGAAAACTCCGTGCGCGACTCTAGTGAACGCAAGGCCCGCAAAGCCGATTGCGTAACCAAAGAAATACAGTGCGGCAAGAAAGGGGTACGCGAGCATGCTCCACCCCACGAGTTTTCGCTTGTCGACAACGTCCGCCAAGCCGCCCGCGACTAGGGCGCTTAATAGGCACGCCAAGTACATTACGCCAATGATAATGCCGTACGCGGAGTACGAGCCGACTAATTGGCTTACGTACACGGAGAAGACGGCGTTGATGAAGCCCCAGCCGATAGTGTACAAAAACAGCGCGAGGAGCATTGATTTTATTGAAGGCGGGACGCCCTTGAAGCTGTCGGGCAAGTGAAAGTAGTGGAAGGTAAAACGCATTTTGATTACCGCGGGGAGGCCCGTTAAGGGAAATGGGCTTAATGAAGCCAATAGTGGTTACTCAAAGAGGATTTAAAAGAATCCACTTGCACTAAACCGACGATCTCCTTAAGGGGGTTTGGGCAGTCCGCCGAACTAAGGGGGATGTTTTCCCCCTTGGGTTGGTGATTTAAAAGAATCCTCCTGCACAATTAATGCGCTGGGGTGGCAGAACCCGGTCATTGCGCTCGTCTCGAAAACGAGTTCTCGAAAGAGATTACGAGTTCAAAAGCACTAACCTCTTTTCTTGGAAAGAAAAGACGTTAACGAGAAAAGAAGTGCTGAAACTCTCGTCCCCAGCGCTCAAGAGTTAACTTCAAGTCCGCTTAAAGCCAGAAAGCATCATTTTTAGCAAAGTATTTAAATATGTTTTAGCATAAGTGATATAATTACAGCATTAGTTAAATAATAGTTAACGTTATATAGGTTGGTTAACTAAATATTTACTATGTTATTAAAATTAAGTAAATCAGAGCTTTTGGCGCTGGAGGCCGTCTGCCAAGCCGACTTTACGGCTAGCCAATTGTCCGAGTCCTTGAGGGTGAAGAAAAGCTTTGTTTCAAGAATAGCTAAAAGCTTGGCTGAAAAAGGATTGGTTCAAGTCGAGAAACAAGGCAATAATAAGTTGATTAAACTGTCAATGGCTTCGCACGCCCAGAACTTCAAGAAATTATTCGAGTCGAGGCCGAACGCCAAAATCGATAACTGGCTTTCGGGCAACGCAATCGACGTTTTAATACTAGCTTCTTTTGCAGAAGGAATTATGCTAAAAGCTCTTTTTGAAGAGGCTAACTGCAGCAAGCCAAGCGTTTACAAGACGTTAAAACAACTTTACTCGGCGGGAGTTGCAGCCAAGTACGGCAGTAAAATAGTTGTTACCGACTCATTAGTGCGGGCTTTCGCCAATTCCTACGCGGACAACATCCAGTTGATTATGCAAAAGCAAGTGAAGGGAATCAATGCATCAATACGCGTGAGAAAGCACGTTGTCTTAAGAACGGATTCAAAAACCACGCCTCAAATCTTTTCGCAAACTGGTATCAGCGCGCTGGCAAAACGCGGCTTGGAAGCGGTTCTCACAAGCTACAAAGACTATTACTTTAATTTAAATGAAGAAAAAAAAGAAATAAGCGTTGAAGAAGCGTTTGTCCACGCGCTGTTGCTTTCAACAATACGCCAGCACCAGGACCAAGTTCTTCTGGAAATGTTTTTTGCAAAAAACATCAACAAATTAAGCTTGCGCTTGCTTAGGAAACTCGCTTTAGATTACGCGGTTGAAGGCAAAATGGATGAAGTAAGGCGGGTTGCGGACTCGCTCAATAAGATAAAGGCGATGGAATGAACAAATCATTTGAATACAAGCAAACAAAGAAAAAGCCGGGCGCTCAACTCAATTGATTGTACTATGTTTTTTTAGTTGTTAGAGAAAGAAGGTGAGTTTGATTGGAAGATGAATTGTATTGCCACACTATCGCCCCGGCGTTAAGCGTTGCGGGAAAGCGAATGTACACACTCGTTTTTGGGGTGAAAGTCGACCAAATGAAGCACTCCACCCAGCAAGGAGCGCCCATCGCGTGGGATAACCGGATGCAGTTGTTCGTAAGCGAAGAAGACCTTTCCAAAATGGGGTTTAAGCCGGGAAAAAAATACGAGATTATTTTAGACAAGGAAGCAGTAAGCCTGCGTTAAGCGAGGTTTTACCCGTTAATCTCTTTTTTTAACTCAAGGAGGTTCTTCAATCTTTTTATCGTAAGCGGGTGGGACATCAATAATTCCATTGCACCGCTCGACTTTTCCCGCCCTACGGCTTTTTCAAACGCCGCGCGGTCCCCCGCCCCGGCAAGGGCGTAGAGTTGAGCCAACTCGAGGGCCTCGCTTGGGTTTGGGCTTGAAATGTAGAACGCCTTAAGCGCGTCGGAAGTGCTCGCGTGCTTGGCGTGTGAAATTCCGTAACTGATTTTAGTCAACGCGCTCATCAAATTCTGTGGCTTGCCGGTTGCGTACGCGGAAAACGCGTCGGCGAAGGCCTCGCGCTTGCGAGAGAGCCAAAACACCAACAGCATTCCCAAGAATTGGGCTATCATCGCTCCAACAAACGAGACTAGAAAACCCCCGATTCCCCTATCGTCGCGGTCGGAGCCGAAGTAGAGGACTACGTAGTAAAGGACTACAGGAAGGACGGATGCGAGGGTCATCACGAAAACGTCGCGGTGTTTGATGTGCCCGATTTCGTGCGCGAGAACCGCCTCGACCTCGTCTTTTTCAAGCACTTGAAGCAGGCCCGAGTGCACGGCGACGTAAGACGAGCTTTGCGTGCGGCCGAACGCGAACGCGTTTGGAGACGGGTTTTCAACCAGCAATAACCTAGGCGCTGGAATCCCGGCAACGGACGAGAGCCTTTCAACCATCGCGTGAAGGGCGGGCGCCTCGTGCTTTTGCAAATCGCGCGCCTTGCTCACCCACTTTACTATGCTCGGCGAGAAGTACCACTGGAGGAGGATGAAGCCAATCGAGATAATGAAGAAAATCGGCAGGCCCACTGATGCCTGAAAGTAAAGCATTACCGCCGCCAGCACTCCCGCAATGACCGCGAAGACAAGCGCGGTAGTAAGCATTATCGTCAGGTTAAGGTTCATTAATCCGCGGACTGAATTCATTCACATCACCAAACAAAGCTAAATATTACTTATGCGATTACCCGCCCGAGAGAAAGTGCAGGGCGACGCCGATTACGAAGACTACCAAGCCGTTGAAGAACTGGCCGGGCAGCCAAAGCATTGCCGCAAGCCCGCCGATTATCATAATGTCGTCGACGAACATAAAACTCCCGCTGCCGCGCATTCTAACCCACCAAACCAATTACTTAAAGCAAAAATATTTTTTATCAAAGGGGGAGTTCTCCCCCCTGCGGTTAGGAATTAAATTATTTTCTCGCCGGTTTCCTTCTTGACCAAGTGAATGACGTTCACGGGGCAGCTTTCCGCCGCGGACTTGTTGGCGGAAAAATCCTGCTCCTCAAGCTCCTTTCGCTCCCACCCGTCTAGCCCCACGCTCGTGCCGATAATGTCGCTTTTGCCGTCGTCGTTCATCTTCCAAAAATCCGGGGCGACGGACGCGCAAGCAGAGCAGCCGATGCAATTGGGCCTATCGTGCTGCAGTTCGTACTTAGCCATTTGAATCACGCGCCAATAAAAGAAAATCACGCCGATGAAAGCGATTTTTTTTAAAAAAACCCAGTTAAAATAAGGCTCAAGCAAAGTTAAAAACGGTTTGTCAGGCGAACTCGTCCAGCAATTTTTGAATGCCGACATTGGAAATGTCGTGCTCGTAAAGGGGAGTGTTCTTGATTGCGTAAATCTCGTCCTCGTAAATTGGCGCGTCCTTTTGGTACAGGACGCCTATTGGAATCTTGTCCGTTTTCTCCCACTCGAAGGCCTTTTCCATAGCGGCCGAAAAACTCGTTTT
>JACRGG010000125.1 GCA_016217775.1 Microcaldota archaeon | reverse complement strand
TTCATCAAGGTCCGACCACTTTACTTCGGCGAAGAGGATTTCCTTAGTTTTTTCATTTAATGCAACCAAGTCTATTTCGCAGTCTCCGTGCCAAAACCCGCCTATTCGCTCGAAGGAAAACGGGAGCTTGCCTTGCTGGTTTAACTCGACTAGCTTTTTTTTGGCAAGTGCTTCAAAGGAGCGCCCAACGTAAGCGTTGAAGGAAGGGGATATGATGTTTTTCATCAGCTCGGAGCACCTTCCTTCTTCCACGTACTCCGCGTAGGGGTAGACGAACTTCAGCCAGAAATCATAGTAATTGTCGGTAATGCGGTAGAGGCCTTTCTTGCTTTTCTCCGGGTTTTTTTCCGTAGCTGGCACTAGCCTGCTCACTATCTTCATTCCCTTTAGGACGTCCAAGTACTTGCCTACTAATAGCGGCTCCAAGTGGGCGTTGTCGGCGATTTCTTTCTGAGTGGTTTTCCCAAACGATATTGCCTTGAGTATCGACAAGTAGTTCCTCGGCTCTTTCAGCTCTTCGCGCAGCATCAGCAGGCCGTCGTTGTACAATGACTTGGTTTTGTCGAGGAATGCTTGCTCCACGTTTTCCAGCGGGGTTTTGCTTGAGTCGAATTGGCGGAGGTAGAACGGCACTGCGCCGAGTATCGCGTATAATTCGACTAATTGTTTTTTCGAGTATTGAGGCGCGAATTCGCGCACGTGCTTAAAATCGAGTTGCGTGACTTGAAGCCTGCGGTTGGTTCTTCCGTAAAGCGGGCTTTTGTACGAGAGGACTTCCTTCTCCATCATCCCGACGTAAGAGCCGCATAGGATTAGCATTACTGGGAGGTTCTTGAGGGTTTCATCCCAGTGGTATTGGAATACGGAGGGCGTGGCGCGGTCTTGCTGGATTAAGTAAGTAAACTCGTCGAAGGCGAGTATTATTGGCTTTTTTCTCGCTTTTATTTCCTTAGCCAAGTACTCGAAGAAGCCGTTCCAAGTGACGTGGGGCTGTGCTTGAGCCGCCTTGTCTTGGAAGAATTCCGCGGCTTTTAGGGAAAAGTTTTTCACCACTTCTTCCTTGGACTGCAGTGTTGCAAGAAAGTAAACGTGGTTTTTTGCCTTAGTGAATTCCTTGATTAACTCGGTTTTCCCCACTCGCCGCCGTCCGTACACTACGGCAAGCGAAGAGCGCTTCTCCAAACCCGCGAACTCCTCGTTTAACGCGTCAAGCTCCGCAATCCTATCCACAAACCCGGCTATTACCACAGAGTATATTACTATGGAGTAATATATTTAAGTGTTTTGGTGCGGTTAAATAAAATACCCCCAACCAAAGCCCGCGCACCCGTTGGGAGTAAATAGCGCACGGAATTAAATCAAAGGAAGCGAGTCCGCTCCAAGTTGTTCCTAGATAATTGATGAGGTTCTTGCGCGGATGAAAACCAAACCCGCTTTTAAAAGCGTTTTGCCAAGCGAAAGCTTGCGGGGCGGGAATTAATGCGGGATTGCCGTGATGCTATTGCGGCATTATTCGGGTAAAGGGTATGTTAGTAGTCCGAACGTGAAGAGGGGGAGCTTGTTTTCTGACGTGTCCAGCCCGTCGGTTACCAGGTAATCCGCGTTTTGCTTGTTGTTTTTTCCCTTGCCTCCTACTTCAAACGAGAGGCCGCCTATCTTAAAGTCCGCCATAGGAACGCCGGATGTCTTCAAGTAGCAGCAGTCGGCGTGGTTGATGAAGAATTCTTCGCGCAATGAGCCGATGTCGGGTGTTTTGTTTAGTGATGCGCAAATAGCGTGGCGGTATGGGAATGGAAGGTAGTATTTTGCTTCTTTTCGAAACGGCTTTGGCCCGCTTCCGCACGAGTAAACCCTGTGAATTACCTCGGTTTTTTCAACGTCTGCCAGAAAGCGCATTACCCACACTTTGTCCCTGCCGAGCGTTTGGCCAATGCTCGAGTAGCTTAATTCCATCGGGTTTGAAGTGGCAATCATTTGAAGGAGTTTAAAGAAGTTTTCCGAAGTGTCCGGGCCCACGCCCTTGATGGAAGCAAAGTCCTTGGTTGCAATCGTTTCAATCATTGAGAGAATGGTTTTGTGGAAGTAGGTTTTCGCCGAGTACAAGACTCCTCCCGCCTCGTAGTATTGCGGAAGGAGCTTATTTACGAAACCGTAGTCTTTGGCTAACCGCGTTTTTTTCCTTACTAATTCGCCTAAAGTAAGGGCTGGCAGCTCGATTCCGCGTTTTATTGACAGCCACTCGCGAAAGCTTGCCGGCCGCAGGTGCTCTATCACCGCCCTTCGGGACAAGTCTGCCTTAAGCGTCTTGATTTGAATCGCGCTGGAGCCGGAGAATGCGATGTACGCGAGGTTTTCTTCACAGGCGGTTTTCAAGTCCTCGTCCCACTTTGGTTTTGAGTGGATTTCGTCTATGAAAATGTTTTCGTGCCCTGCTTGCGAAAGCGTTTTGATTACGTCGTATAAGTCTGCCCCGCGCAGATTACGGTTGTCTGCAGAGAAGTAAACGCCATTGCTTGCTTTCGCTAGTTGGAGCAATAGAATTGTTTTTCCTATTCCGCGCAAGCCGGTTATTCCAAGAAAGTACTCTTTTTCTTTCACGATTTTGAGGAGAGTGCCAAACGAGTGCCTGCGCGCCGTAATTGCGTCCAGCGATTTAATTCGCTCGTTGCTTTCTTCAAGAACCTGCGCTACAATCGTTTCCCCGTCCACACCTAGATTTAGGAAGCACAAATTTAAATACGTTACATTTTTGTAACGATAAAAGGTGTTTTCGTAACATTTTTGTAACGCTTGAAGATGTTCGGAAAGGAAATAATACGCCAACTACTGCCGTAAGTATTCTACCAAAGCCAAAGCCCGCTTACCCAGTTCCCGCGCATCCATTGGGAGTAAGCCGCGTTTCCCTATGGGAATTTGCCTTAAGTTTGCTTCTACTTCTCGTTGGATTACAGCAAAGTCAGGCAGGTTTTTTAGAAGGCGCCGCAGGTCTCTCGCCCAATGTTCTTTGCTTTTCGCAGCATTCGCCCTCGCGTTGTTTGCATCGAATTTTTCTTTATAGTACTCGAATTTCTTGGCGAGTATGCTCTTGTCTATCTTGACTCCATTTTCAAACAAATGGTTTGAATGGGCGCATAGTCAAGCTTTCGCTTGACGCGTGTAATGGAAAAAAAATTGGGGGCGTGAACCCAAGATGGTTTGCGGGGGCAAAGCCCCCTAAGACGCTTGTCGCGAACTAATGGAGAGTTCCTTGGGTTGTGATTTAACTTCCGCTTTGGGTTTTCAGGGAATGCAAGGTTGATTCAACCGCAAAGTATGCAAAACAGAGATCTAGCCTTTGTTGGATAGTAAGGCTATTGGAAAACTAGGCGTAGCTGCTGCTGCAACCCAGTTTACGCCAGTGTACTTCGCAAAATTCTGGCTTGGGGTAGCGAAGCCGCCGGCTGCATACAAGTTTGGTCCGTAAGAGCCTAGTTGAAAAATGGAAGTTCCGCTTGCGCCTGCAAAACCTGTTGAAGACCAAGCTATTCCGTTCCATTTTGCAACATCGTTTACTGCCACTCCGCCTGCATTGTTAAAGCCGCCGCCTGCGTACAAGTCTCCATTGTGAGCCGCCAACGAGCGTATTACGGCAGCCGTCGCGTCAGTCACTCCTCCTCCAACCGCGCTCCAGCTCGCGCCATTCCATTTTGCTATATTGTTTAAGCCAGTCAATGGCGTTCCGCCGTTGTCAACTGAATTGAATTCTCCGCCTGCGTACAACTCGCCGTTATAGACTGCAAGCGACCAAACGAATGCAGTTCCACTGGTTTTAGTAAAACCAGCGCCGCCAACTTGTAGCCAAGCAGAGCCAGTCCACTTGGCTATCCCGCCTGCTGCAAACCCAGCTGAGGCGAAACCCCCTGATGCGTACAATTCTCCCTTATAGACAGCTAAACTCCGTATTTGGCTATTAAAGACTGCAGTGCCTACGGCGCTCCAGCTCGCGCCATTCCACGCGGCTATGTTGCTAACAGAAACACCGCCTGGAGCGGTCGTAAACATACCGGCAACGTACAATTTTCCGTTATAAGACTTTAATGGAATAAGCACATCACTGCTACCAGCGCTAAACAGATACGGCGAGGTTCCAATATCCCCCCAGCTTGAGCTGACTGGATTGAACTTCATAACCTTGAGGCTGGCGCCACTAGTGCCTGAAGCGGAATACAAGTTATTAGCATACCACTCTGCACCGCGGACTGGCGCCCCCGGCAAACCAGCTTTAAGGTTCGATAAAGCCACTTCATTCCACTTTTGTAATACTGGGTCAACATTACTCGTAACGTATAATGGCCCGACTGGCGCTATAGTATAAACGTCTGCGCTTATTCCATTACCTGCAGTAACCCAAGAGTCAGAAGTTTCATTAAACTTTACTAGAGTATCCCTGCCGTTGCAGGTGGTAGGCTGACCATAAGAATACTCGGAGCCTGCATATAATTCTCCAGCGTATGACGCTAGAGAACGCACTGATAGAGTTAAGCCAGAACACGAGGCGCCAACGGCTTGCCAAGCGGAGCCGCTCCACTTCGCTACTTTCTTTGCCGTAGTCCCGCCAATTGTTGAGAACGCACCGCCTGCGTACAACTCGCCGTTGTGGACAGTTAAAGCATATACATTAGAATTAGCGCCAGTGCCGTCTGTAGTCCAAACCGTGCCGTCCCACTTTTCAATACGGTTAGTAAAAATGCCTCCGGCGTATAGTTTTCCAGCAAAACTAGCCAGTGAAAAAACAGTAGCATCTATATTACTCCCGCCTATAGTACTCCAAGAGGCGCCATTCCACTTCGCAACCTTGCCGGTAAACGAGCCTCCAGCATACAACTCGCCATTGTGAACAGCTAGGGAATAAACAGTGTTGTCAAGAGAACCAACTGTTTGCCAAGTTCCAGCCCACTTTGCAACCTTGCCGGTAAACGAGCCTCCAGCATACAACTCGCCATTGTAAACAATTAAAGCCCAGACAGTACCAGTAAGCCCTTCACCAGCTTGGCTCCACGTATTTGTTGCTGAATTCCATTTCGCGATTTTAGCAATGCTTGTTGGAGTTGAAGGAGTATTATAGACATTACCAAATATGCCTCCAGCATACAACTCGCCATTGTAAACGACTGAAGCATAGACTGATCCGTCAAAGCGTTTTAAGTCAAGCCAAGCGTTTGAGGCAAAATCAAATCCGGCAGCGTAAGGACTTGAGAAAGCCCCCATTTTAGATATTTGGCCGCTGGCGTAAATATCGCCTCCAAAAGCAGTCAATTTGTCGATATAGTCAGTAGTAGCAAACCCTAAACCGCTGCCAAGAGAACTCCAAGAATCAGTTACGGAATCGTATTGTGCAATGTGGTTTGTTGGAGTTGACGCTGTGCCAGCTTGGGTAAACCTGCCTCCAGCGTACAACTTTCCATTAAATACGAGAAGGTTTGAATCAATGGGGTTATTTGGCTTATTATTGCTAGAGCCAGTCCATACATTATTTACGGAATCCCAGGCTATTATATAGGACAAAGTAGCAGATGGGCTGAATAAGCCTGCGGCATACAAAACGCCGTTGTATGATGCCAATGAGGTAACTCCGGCTGTGGTTAAAGTGCTTCCAGTGCTTACCCACGCGCCAGCGCTAGTATCCCATTTTGCTATTTGGTTTACGACAGTAGCGCCTGAATTTTTGAAGTAACCTGATGCAAACAAGCTTCCCGCGTGGACAACTAAGGAGCTTACCAGTAAAGTACCGCCGCTTGCAACTATGGAAAACCCTGCGCCAACTGCAGACCAACTACTTCCATCCCACTTAGCGACATAATTCAAGCCAGTAACGCTGTTGTCCGCAGTAGCGGTAAACTGCCCGCCGGCATACAATTTGTCTCCACTGCCATCAGTATAGACAACTAGAGAAGTTACCACAGCGTCAAATCCCGAACCAACTTGTGACCAAGTACTTGAGCCCGGATTCCATTTGGCAACGCGGTTTATCGTGCCAAAAAACTCTCCCGCAGCGTATATCTCCCCATTATAGACAACCATAGACCTTACTCGACCGCTTAATCCAGTGCCCATCGTCTGCCAAGCAGAGCCAGTCCATTTGGCGACGTTACTTGCGGAAACTCCGCCGATTTGCGAAAAGAAGCCTCCGACGTAGGTTATTCCATCAAGTTCAACAGAAGAGCGAAGTTCAAGTATAGTACCGCCATTGTTAGAATATGGAGACCAATTGTTTCCATTCCATTTTGCTGTAGCCCCGTCAGTCAAGTTTACTGAACCTGAACCACTTGTTCCAGCGAATAGGAACGGTGTGTCGCCGGAGTACGCGGTTACTAGGAAAGTCGTTGGGCTAGTATATGTAGTTGACTTGTCCGCTGGAGCGCCGATTGTTCCGTCGTTGTCGGTTACAACCGTTTGCAGTGTGTAAGTGCCGGCTGCTGGAGAGGCAAGCGTTTGGTCGCACGTGACGGTCTTTCCTGGAATTGGCGGGAACGAACACGTGCCCAAGTTAGTGTAAGAAGTTCCGCCATTAGTGGAGTATTTGATTAAAACGCTTTTTACGCCTGATTCCGAGTCCGTAGCGCTTGCCCTAAGCATTACCAGATTGTATGACAACGTGGTTGTTCCAGTTGGATAGATTTTTGAAAGAGTAATGGAGCCAGAAGGCGGGGCTACAGTAGTAGCGACTACAGTAAAGAAATTGTTTCCAGATTCAGTGAATGTAGTTGGATTATTAGCCCCGTCAAGCGCGTATACTCTGACAAAGTAAGTTCCTTCCTGCCCGCTGGTCGGGGTAAACGTCCGGGTGCACGTTTGCTCGCTTGTTGGGTAAGGAGAATTCCAAGAGCAAGGAGTTCCTAGGATTGTTTCAACCCCGCTTTTAACAACTCGCAACTCTATTGACTTTAATCCGCTTGCGGAAGTCCCAGTATCTACAGCCTTACCGACAACGCTGATTCCAAAACCCGTTTGGTAAGAACCTAAAATCGGGCTGGCGTAAGTAACAGACGGCGCAGTGGAATCGGATGTTATAGTAAACGAGTCCACTGGGGAAGAGTAGCCGGGGTTGCTGCTAGTGTCCACTGCCTTCGCGCGCACTTGGTAAGAGTTTGCTGCGGGGTTGGACCAAGTTCCGGAACAAGGGCTTGCAGTGCAGGAAATTCCGACGGCGCTCCAAGTGCTTCCGCCATTAGTTGAGTACTCGAACGAAATGCTTGAAATCCCGGCGTTATCAGTAGCGCTGGCGCTTAAACCAATGTTAGTGCCGGGAGCGAATGAAGAACCCGATGGCGTTCTAGAGTAGGAAACAGTTGGCGCAGTCGAGTCCGCGGCGGTTACGGTGAATGTTTGGACTTGGGAAACTTGGTAGTTGGCCGCCTCGTCCTCCGAATCCGCGTACCACTCGTACGCGCACGTTCCGCTGGCGCACGCCCCCGCGCCCGTAGTGAAGTAAGAGGATGGAATCGGGCCGCTGGTGGAAGACTCGCAAGTACGCGACGCGATGCCTCCAGTAACTCCGCAAGAAGCCAACTGAATCCAAGAACTCGCCCCTTGCTTTCTGTAGTAAATGTTTACGTATGTGACTCCGCTCCCGGCGTCGGCCGCAGTCGCGCTCAAACCCACGGTGCTGGTAGTGTAAATAGTCCCGGAAGGTGTCGGCGTGACTACAAAACTGCCGATGGACGGCGAAGCAACGTCTCCAGTAAACGAGTTGGTTTGAGTAGTGATTTTGGGATTCGGCGCGTTGTTGTCGGTTGCAGTGACTGAATAAGAGTAAAGCCCGTTCTTAGTTACTGAAAACGTCACTAGGCAACTCGCTTCCGGCCCGGGGGTAATCTCGCAAGCGGGAATCGGCAGCGCTTGATTGTCCGGGTCGGTCACGGAAATGATTATTGACTCGACTGAAACGTCGTCTGAAACAACCGCAGACAATTCCACCAACCCCGGCCCAAGCGCGGGAAAGCCCGGGTTTCGGTCAAAAGCCTCGATGACGGGCGCGCCGGATTCGGAGACTGAAACGTCGTAAAAAACGTCAGTAGTGTGTTGAGTCGGCGCGCCGACGTCCACTGCGTGCGCGTGGAAGGAATACTGCCCTGTTTGGGCTGTTGGAATCGTGATGCTGCAAGTGTATGCGGCTGGAGTTCCGGAGAATGCAGGCAGGCAGGAAATTGTTCCAGTGGAGCCACCGGGGTTCGTGTAGTCAACGCTTGCCGAAACAAGAAAACCACCAGCGTCGTCGGATAACACCCTGCCGTCTTCAAACGCGAAGTTTACGACCAGCTGCGAGCCCGCCAAGACGGGAGCGGAGTGCGAAGGCGAGATTACTGGGTCTTGAACATCCTGCTCTAAGACGGTAAACCCGCTTGCGGCGGTGAGCGTGCTCACCCCGCCGACCGCGTTTGTCGCGACGGCAACTACATTGTACGAGCCGGGCTGCGACGGGAACAAGTTGGCGCTGCAAGTCCGCGAAATCACCGGGTCCGAGACATAATCGCAGGCTCCCTGCAATTGCGGCGTTCCGCCATCAATGGAGTAGTAAAGCTCGATGCGGGCAACGCCAGTTTGAGCGTCGGAAGCCGAGGCGCTTAAGATAGCCAGATCAAAATTAGCGTAGTAAGTCCCGCCAGTAGGCAAGAACGCGTCGGGGTCGATTACTGGCGCGCTTGAATCCGCTGTCACAGTGAGCAGCTGGGAGTCGGAATCAACGCTGTTTCCAACAGAATCGAACGCCTTTGCCTTCCACACCTTGTCCCCCGCGGTCATCTGGGCTTGAGTAAGCGCGTCAGAAACGCAGGTAAGCGGGCTTGTCGGAGTGCCGCCGTTAGTGCAAGTCTTGATTAGCGTAAACGAGCCGCTAACTGGCTTGTAATACAACTCTATTTTCTGCACTAAGTTCGCGTCGGATGCGGTCGCGCTTAATTTAACGTTTGAATTGCTCGGGTAAACAATTCCGGAAGGCGAGACGTCAAGGCTTGAAATAAGCGGAGCTGTAACGTCCGCGGTGAACGAGGACGGGGCGGGCGAAGTGGTTTGGCCGGCGTTGTCGGTTGCTGAAAGAGAGTAGGAGTAAACCCCGTTCGCAGTTACGGGAAACGATGATTGGCAAGAGTACGACGGGCCCACGACAGTCGGGCACGCGATGGGAGCGCCGGTAATCAAAGGAATGCAATCCAATTGCGATGTGATGCCGTCCGAGGGGCGAGTGTATCTAAACGAGAGGGATGAAAGCGAGATGTCGTCGCAGACAACCGCGTTAAGCGTAACAAGTGCATTATTCGGGCCGACAGGACTCCCGCTTGGGCTTCGAGTAAACGAAAGGACGTTTGGAAAGCCGGATGGACTGACTGTAAGGGAGTAGTCAAGTAAAGTCGTGTGCTGGGTTGGGTTCGCAACGTCTTTAGCCGTTGCGGTGAACGAGTAAGTGCCTGCTTGCGCGGTTGAAATGGTTACAACGCAAATAAACTCGCTGTCTGAAGTAGGACTGCCGTCGGTGCACGTTGGGTTCACCGTGGCCCCAGAGGGAGTCGTGTAAGAAACGGTTAATGACTCTACCGACCCGGAATCATCAATCGAGGTAACCAGCCCGTCGTTGGCGGTGAACGTCACGTCGAAAGACTGTCCGGCAACGTAAGTTGATGACGTCGAGGCAGTGAGCAGCGGGGCTTGTTCATCGGATTGGATTATGGTAAACGAAGTGCCCGTGAACGAAGAGCCGGCTACGCCAACCCCGTTAGTTGCAGTCGCTGATAAGGAGTAAGTCCCGCCGGAGGTTGGGGTAAACGTTTTAGCGCAGGAAGTCGGCGCGCCGGGGGACACTGTAGTCGAGCAGGAGCCTAGGGGAGTGTTCAACCCGCCGTTAACAGCGTAGCTTATTGCAATCGAGGACACGCCTGTTTGCGCGTCTGAAGCTAACGCAGTTACGGTGACTGACGCGCCGGAGTACGGCGTTCCGCCCGGGCTTGTTTTAGCCAAGGAAGTGACTGACGGGCCCGTCAAGTCATTGGATACAGTCAAGGTTTGCTCGCCAGTCTGCGCGGTGTTTCCAACAGAGTCGGCCGCCTCGACGTACCACTTTGCGTCCCCAACCGCGAGCTGCGTGGGGGAAAGCGCGCTTGTAGAGCACGAGCCCACACTATTGCAGGTTTTTATTGCGCTGTACGCAGAGCCAACGGCTGCGCTCTTGAAGAATATTC
>JACRGG010000124.1 GCA_016217775.1 Microcaldota archaeon | reverse complement strand
TTCACCCTAGACTTGGGGGTTTCAAACGATTTTGACTCCAACGTTGTTTTCACCGCCAACAAAGTGGAGCTCAAGGGCGACGTCATTCCCTCGCTTAGCCTGCCGGCGAACGTGTCGATAAAAACAACGGGGATTACCAACCCTAAAATATTCAAGAACGGAGCCGAGTGCACCGCCTGCTTGATAAAAAGCTTCAACCCCGCGACTGGAGAAATTACCTTTTCTACCGGATGAAAAAAGATTTAAAAAAATTAGGTAAATATTGCCGTCCTACCACTTGGGCTGGCTTGATTCCTGCGCTTGGCCGCCTTGCGGGTTGTCGTCGGCTTGCGGCTGCAAGTCCGGGTTTTGAATCGCTCCCGTCTCCGCGTTCCAACTCGCCTTTTTCTTCCTGCTGAAAGTATTAAGCGACTGGCGCTCTTTTCTCTGTGCCTCGCGGATGTTCTGCTGGATTTTCTTGTCGTAAATGCGCAAGTGCTTCCCGCAACTGGGGCAGTACGCGACTTCGCGCATCAATCTTGGCGTGTACTGCGTGTCGTAAACGTCCTTTTTCTCAATGGGGTTTGAAAACATCACTTTCTCAATAAAAACGGCCTTGTCCCTGCGGACTTGCCTCCCGCACTTCTCGCACGTGACTTGCTTCTCCCTTCCCCTCGCCATAAAACCCACCTAAACGAAATTCTTTGCTTAAACAAAATTTTTTACTTGACTAGAATTCTTTACTTAACTGAAATTCCCTGAAAACAAGTTAACTAAAAACCCAATCAACTGCTTTTATTCCCTTTCATCAATTAACTGCCTGTTAATCTCTTGCAATCCACTCTTTAAAAAACCTTTTTCAAACCTATTTCCCGTTATTGCCGCCCGCCTGCCGCGCGAGGGTTGAAAGAAGCAGCACCAACGTAATGACTACGCCCACGACGACTAGGAGGATTATCTCGCTTGGCACGTACTTTCCCAAAACCGATTCGTTAAGCACGCTAATGCGCAAAACCCTCTCGTCTTGCACTTGCAAGAGCTTTTCCGAAACCGCCTTCACTTCATACGAGCCCTTGCGGGGGAGAATAATTTCCTTCTCGAAAACGTCCTTGAACGCGTACTCGAACACTGTTTCCCGCCCCTCGAACACGACTGTTACCCTGCCTGCCGACGAGGCATCCGAGTTGGCGGCCTTTATCAAAACCGTTGCCGGCGCGATTTCCAAAACGCTTTGGCCGGAAAGCGCTTTCCCTAAAGAAACGTCGATAACTTGAAGGCTTACCGCGGCGCCCTCGGCTTGGGCAAAACCAGAGAATGCAATAACCGCAGCCAATAAAAAAAAACAATAACTTCATTTCGTCTTCAACTTGAAAAGCGTCTAAGGGGGTTTCGCCCCCTAAAACCCTTGGATTCATACCCCCCAAAAAGGGCTACTATTATTTTCCCCTAGGGAAAAAAATAACTTCATTTCGTCTTCAACTTGAATTTCTTCGCTGACTGCTCAAGCGCGGTGATTCCCGGCAGCTTCTCTCCGGACAAGACCGCCAAAAGAGCCCCGCCGGAAAGCGAGACGTAGTCAAAAGAGCTTTGCGAAACCCCGATTTGGGAGAGCGCCGTAGTCGAGTGCCCCCCGCCAATGATTTTAACAGCGTGCGAGGCGGCCACTGCCTTAAACACGCCGCTCGTTCCCTTACGGAAATTCTCTTCCTCGAACACGCCGCAAGTTCCCTTCACGAAGACCGTCTTTGCTTCCGCGATAATCTTGTTAAAGCGCCTGATAGTCTTCCACCCAATGTCCTTCACGGGCTCCTCGCAGTCCTTCAAGTTAGTCAAGGTAAGCTCCTCGCGTTTTTTCTTCCGTTCCACCGCGAAGTCAAACGGCGTCTCGACCTTCATCCCGTGCTTGGAAAGCATTTCCCTAATCACTGCGTACGCCGCCGCGTACTCCGGCTTCGCGTACTCCCGTACCGCGGGCTTTGACAAAATGTTCCCGCGCGCCATCAGGCACAATTCGCCCAATCTCCCTGACGCGCAAATCTTGTCCGCGATTTTCTTCTCGAGGACAAACTCCATTATCTTAACCACGTCATTCGGCTTGTTCCCGCCAAGCAAGTAAACGCACGGGTGCCTAGCCTCGTGCGTAGCCGCATTAGCGGCAGTAACTTCCTTCTCGAACAGCGGGCCGGCAAAACAGGGGAGCATAGCCGCAAACCCGACTACCGACTCTTGGTTGCGGTGCGATACCGAGAACGCGTCGTTAACAAACGCCTGGGAAAGCGGCGCGAGAAACTTCACCAACTCTTTTTTCGTCTGCGAGTCGAACTTCATTTCCTCCTCCGGGTTGAACCGAAGGTTTTCAAGAACAAGCGCGCGGCCGTTTTTTAATTTCTTAATCGCATTCCCGGCCTTTTCGCCGATTGACTGCGGCACGAACTCGATTTTCGCCCCGCGTTTTTTCAACAGCGCCGCGTGCTGCTTTAGCGAAATGCAGTCCTCCTTGCCAAACCGCCCCTGGTGCGCCAGGACAACCACTTTCGCGCCGGTTTTGCAAAGAAGCTTAATCGAATCCGCGGCGGCGGCAATCCGCGGGTTGTCCACGACCCTGCCTTTTTGAACCTGCGAGTTGACGTCAACGCGCAGCAATACAGTCTTCCCGCGCAGCTTCGCGCCCGCCCAAGAGCTTACTGCAATTGCCTTAGCCATACTTGAATCCCCTTATGAATAACCCGGAAGAATTGAATTAACCAAAAACTATTTTTGCATCGCCAGCTCTACGAGCCGATTCGCGTAGCCCCACTCGTTGTCGTACCACGCGATTACCTTCACCAAGTCCCCGTCCACGACGTACGTGAGGGGCAAGTCGACTATTGCGGAGAAAGAATTTTTCTTAAAATCGCTTGAAACCAATGGCTCGCTTGACACTCCGAGAACCCCCGCATAGCGCGGTTGCCTGCTTGCCTTAACGAAAGCATCGTTCACCTGCTCCTTCGTCGCTTTCTTCCCAAGCAAAACAGTAATGTCTGAAACCGACACGGTTTGCGTAGGCACTCGGATAGACAATCCGTCGAATTTCCCGTCAAGCCCCGCTATGGTCTTGCAAGTCGCCGTAGCCGCGCCAGTAGTGGTTGGAATCAAGTTGCTGCCTGCCGCCCGCGCGCGGCGCAAGTCCTTATGCGAGTTGTCCAAAAGCCTCTGGTCCATCGTGTACGAGTGGATGGTCGTCATAAGCGCTTTCTTCACGCCGAACTCGTCGCTTAAAACCTTCATTACCGGCGCAATGCAGTTAGTCGTGCAAGACGCGTTGGACACTATGCTCGCCTTAGCACTTCCCGAGCCGTCATTGACTCCAATGACGACCGTTGGAATGTCGTCGCCCTTGGACGGAGCGGAAATAATCACTTTCTTCGCCCCGGCCGTCAAGTGCTCCCCCGCGCTTTTCGCGTCGGTGAACCTCCCGGTGCACTCGAGGAGGACGTCCACGCCTAATTTCTTCCAAGGAAGCTTGGCCGCCTCGGCAATCGAGTAGTAAGGGATTTTCTTCCCGCCGACAACCAGGTTTCCGCCGTCAAACCCGACGCTCTTCTCGTAAGCCCCGTACGAACTGTCGTACTTTAGCAAGTGCGCGCTCGTCTTGGTGTCGGACAAGTCGTTTATTGCAACGACGTCCGCGCCCTTCTCCAACGCCACTTTAAGCGCGTTTCTGCCAATGCGCCCGAACCCGTTAATCGCGATTTTAACACTCATTCCCGCTCACCTGAAAACAAAATACTGCCTCTAAGCAATCTAGTCAAAAGACTTTCACAAACAAGGTATTTAACCCTATTGAAGACCATTCGCGGATTAACGAAGGCAAGATTATTTTTTCCTAACCGCGGCGTAAAGCGCCCACGCGAGCAGGAACGCTCCGACTGCGATTAAAAGCAGTTCCACCGCGCTGAAGGCAAACTCCCTGCCTACGCCTGCCGCCGCAACGCTTGTTTGAGAAACTGCTTTGGATGCAATCTCATTAACCGGCGCGCCAGCAACCCCCTGCTGTACGGATGCAACCAGCGAGTCCTGCGCTGGGGAAACCGCATTACCCGCGCCGGCAACCAAGTCTTTGGACGTTGAACGAATGGGCTCGGCAACACTTGATGCGAGTGGACTCCCGGCGGATTGAGTTGCCAAAAACCGGTAGAACCCGGTGAACAACGCCAAAAAGGCGGTTGAAAGCAGGATGAAAAACTTTTTTGGAACGCTTTGGCCAACCAACCCCGCGGATTTCTCGGTCAACTCGTAGTAAACCCACTTTCCGTTCACCGCGCGCTTGACTAACCCGCTTTTCTCCAGCTTGCCTAACTGCTCGCTCACGCCCTGAACGCTCGTTTTCCTCTCCAACGACAATTCGCTGGCCGTCTTGCGCCTCTCCCCAAGCGCCTTAAGCAACTCGCGACGCGTACTGCTTGACAGCGCGTCCAAATCACTCCCGTGAAGCAAAACCTCCTTATCCCCTCCCATAAACAAAACCATTTTTCCTAAAAACGCAGTTGGCTTAAGGCAATACAATGCCTTCATTCAATAAAAAAACTATTCTTTTCTTCAGGCAGGCGCATTGGATTCACGCCGTTCCCGACAACTTTTTTTTCTTCCCAAGCAATAGCAAGGCCGCGAGGCCGGCGAGGCCGGCGAAAACAATGCTCGTCTCGGGCACTACCGAGATTTTCTGCGGGCTTAACGAAGTCATCAAGCACGTTTTCACCGCCGTTCCCACGAACGCAGTCAAATTATAGTTGCCGCGCCCAGTCGTGTTCACGCCGTTAAACTCGTGCACTCCACTCGCGCACGCTTGCGACGCGTAGAAAACCCGCAGGCCGTCCGGCTCGTCAACCCGCAGCACTAACGGGTCTGAAGGCGTCGTGCAAGTTCGCGCGCCGGCCTGGTAGTAAGTCGCGTTCAAGTCGGTTGCGTTAACCGCGGTGAAAACCGGGCACTCTAGTTTAATCAAGTTGTTCAACTGCGGGCCGAAAACCTCGGCGCTGGCATTAGTTGAAAAAAATGCTGTTGCCAAAGCAAGAATAGCGAATGCGGTTAAAATGCTTGAAACGAGTCCGCCAGCCATTAATTGCACCAAAAAATGTTACTCAAGGCATTTTATTAAAAGCTCTTGCGCGCTATTAACTTACTATGATTGACTTGATTCCAGCAGTCCTCGCCGCGCTAGTCGCCTTCGCGGCCGGCCACGCTGCAAGGCGAGTTCTCTCGGTTGGAAAAAAATTGCGTTAAGGTAAAATGCAACAGGTCGTCAAAAAATGCTTTACCTCCCTCTCCTAACGCTATTCAAGGCTAATTCAATTCTCCTAACCGTATTCAAGGCCGGCTCGTCCGACTTGCCGATATACGCCCTAGTCGGCTTTGTTATCGGCATCTTCTTGTTTTACCAAGGATTCAAGTGGATGCGCCAAAAGCAGTTGATTGAATCAACGCCGACTTCAAAAATCCGCTCTCTTGCCATGGGCTTAGTAGAGATTTTCGGCAACGTTATTCCCAGCGAGGGAAAAATACTAAAAAGCCCTTTTTCCAACTCCGACTGCGTCTACTACCGTTATACTGTTGAGGAGTACAAAAATCACGGCAAGCGCTCGCAGTGGGATACGATAATGACAGGCGACGGGCGTGAATTGTTTTTCCTCAAAGACGATACTGGAATGGTTTTAGTTGATTCGAATGGCGCGGAAATAGACATTCCGCAAGACAACCAATACCAAACAGGCGGGTTGTTCGGCAAACCAGTTCCTAAAACAATCGAGTCATTTCTTAAAACAAAAAACGCGAGCGCAACCGGCTTTCTTGGAATCGGGAGGCAGCTTCGCTTCACCGAGTGGTTCATCGCCCCCAAGGACAAGCTGTACATCCTAGGCACCGCGGCCGACAATCCGTTCGTGAAAACCAGTTCGAGGAACGAGGAGAACATCATCATCAAGAAAGGCTCCAACGAAAGCACTTACTTCATTTCCGACAAGAGCGAAGCGCAAGTCCTCTCCGGATTCAAGTGGAAAGTCTGGGGCGGGCTTCTCGGCGGGAGCGCGCTAATACTAATTTGCTTGCTCGCACTCCTGTGGTTTTTCAAAGTGCTTTAACTTATTCTTTAATTTCAATAAATAATCTTAAAAGCAAGTTCTTGCTTTATTTATTTCATTAAAAAACGGTGGTTTTCCTTATGGGTTTTGGAACTGATTTAATCATTGGAGTCGCAGTATTGCTAGTCGTGCTAATACTCGGCGGTTGGATAGCCGGCATTTACAATTCCCTCGTGCGATTGCGCAACGACATTAAAAAATCTTGGGCGAACATCGATGTCTTACTTAAGCAAAGGTCCGACGAGCTCCCGAAGCTAATCGCGTCCGTCAAGGGCTATATGAAGCACGAGGAAGGCGTTCTCACCAAGTTGACTAACGCGCGAACCGCGTTTTTAAACGCGAAGACAACCGGCCAAATCGCCGACGCCGACAATATGATTACCGGCGCGCTCAAATCCTTGTTCGCAGTCGCCGAGAACTACCCTAACTTGAAGGCGAACGAGAATTTCATCCAGCTTCAAAACCGCATTTCAGGGCTTGAAAACGAGCTTGCGGACCGACGCGAGTTCTACAACGACACGGTGAACACGTTTAACATCAAGATACAGTCCTTCCCCGATATGTTCGTAGCCAATTTTATGGCGTTAAAGCAGGAGGAAATGTTTAAAGTCACCGAGGCCGAGCGCGCGGACGTTAAAGTAGAGTTTTAGAAAAAAACTTTTTTTTCATCTGCCTGCGCAGTTAAGTGATTTAATTGGCTCAACCCCGCTCAAGCAATTACTTGGCGGTTAAGCGCGAACTCGAGGGTATGCTGTTCAAGTACGGCGGGAACCAATCGAGGGAGTTCTTCACGCGCTTGCTCGTTCAAATTCCGTTAATCCTCGCGGTTACGATCGGCTTTAATTTCGTGAAGGAACAGCCTAATTATCAAGACTACATTTACTTGCTGGTATTTGGCTTTCTGGCCTTAAGCACGGCCTGCACGTATTACTTCTATGTTTTCTTTAAGAAAAGAGAGGCGGTGAGCCGTGTTTTTTTGCAAAACGAGAGGCCGCGTTTGAATGAGTTAAGCCAAAAATACGGTTTTACTTACGCCACTAAGCAAAGCCCGGAGAGGACTCTGCTGGTAATCCAATTTGGCAGTGAAGAAATTACTGCTAACCTCTTTCTTGGCTCAATAAGCTGATTAGTTGTTTAGTTCAAAACAATTAATATGCACGACAAACAACAATCTCCGTATTATGCCATTAAAGCCTTTTTCAATACCGCACGCCGAGAAGGCGCTGCTTAATTACGCCCAGTCGCACGCCGAGGGAAAAAACATTCGCGTGAGCGCAATTACGCACAAGTGGGGCAAGAACCACTCGTTTCTGAAGGTTTCAACCGAGAACATCGACCACCCGCAAGTAAGGAAGATGACTCTCACCGCGGACATTGAGGACGGCGGGGAGAAGCCGTCCATTCTCGTGCGCCACTTCAAGCTGGAAACGCACGCTTTCATCGACACTATTGCAACCCTAGAGCTGCCAAGGCCGCAAGGCAGGCAGAAATTCTTTTACGACCCGCAAGAGCACCAAGTCAAGCCCTCGCGCTTTTTTCAAAGAGAATTAAAGGGCATCCTGCGCGAGGGGAGGAAAATCATTGGAATCGCGGACGGGAATCCTGAAGCGGATCTTTTCAGCACCGGCGAGAGCCAAGCGGCGCAGCACATCGGTTTTCTCTCCGACAACAAGATTTACGTCCGCTCGCCGGCTGAAATCCTTGACGTCTTGGACAGGCTAATGTTCATTCCAAAAAAGAAAATGCATTAAAACCACGGATTTTAAAAACCAGTTCAAGCCCAAACTATTTTAATGAAAAAAAACTTGAGGAAACTTTCAGAACTATTTGCGGCAGGCAAAAAAAGATTATTTCCAAACTCGCTTGGCCGCGAGGAAGGAATTGACGGCATTGACGAACAAAGGAACCGCTTGAAGAAACCGCCTAGATTGAATGGGGTAAAAAAGTTTTTTGCAACCCAAAGAAAAAAAACTGGGGAAAAGATTCGTGATGAATTCAACGGCATTGGCGACTTGGGCTTGGACGGCGGGAGAATAGAACACTCGCAAAAAGGGTTTACTCAAGTGCTTGAAGCTAAAAGCATCTACCACCCTAAAGGCCCTGTTTGGATTCAAGGACGGGCTAAGATAATCTTTGGTCAAGACCAGACTGAAAAGATGGTTTTCGTAGCCGGCCACGGAGTGGAACAGGTGCGAACAACTGATTCCGGCCGCAGAGTAGTCCGAGTCAAGCCAATTTCTGCAGAAGACCGGGAGGAAATCCGCGCTTTAGTCGCCAAGAGAACCAAGCTTGACTCAAGCCAAGTGAAAATACTCTAGTTTTGCTGACTGATTATGGAACTACCGGCTTTTCTCAAGAAAAAACCGCGCAAGCTCAAATTCATTCAATTCCAGGGCGCGTTTGACTTGGGGCTTGACGGGAATTACCGCAGCAGAACCAATCCCCTGCAACCGCTTTTTCGCGCGGTGGAAACAATTCCACACGACGGCAAGCACATTGTCTTCCAGCACGCCAGTAACGACGGCATTGGATTAAACGACGTTTGGGTAGCCGGGTTTTCCCACTCAAAAACGCCTCTTGAATACTCGGATGGAAAGAAATTCTTTTTGCTAAACCCAATCCGCGGCCGCGCCTTAAGAAGGCAAGTGAAGAACGCAGTGCTCGAGCACTTTAACGCGAAAAAACAAATAGGCTTGCTGGATAAAAACGCTAGAGTGGGAATTAACTTCCTTTAAGAAAACTCTAGCGCCTGTTGGCGGATAAAAACCGTTTGGCGAGAGCTTATTTCTTAGAAAGCGTCGTAATCGGCCTGCTTTGAGTGATGTAAAACTTGTTCTTCTCGCGCGCCCACTCCACGTCAACCGGGAAGCCGTAGTGCTTCTCGATTCCCAAAATTATTTTAGCCAACTCAATTACTTGCTCTCCCGACAAAACTTGCGTTTTTCCTTTTTCTCCAAGCTCGCGCCACTCGTTCCCGCCGCCTAATTTTTTGTACAAGGCTTTTTCCTGCTCGCTCACGTTGACTTCAAGCAAGCGCAAAGCGTCTTTCTCCACGACGTAACTATCCGGGGTAACCTCGCCTGAAACAATCGCCTCGCCAAGACCAAACCCGGCTTCTATAATCAACTGATTGTAATCCTGCGTGACGGGGTGCACGGAGAAACTAATTCCGCTTTCCTCGCTCTCAACCATTTTCTGCACAACCACCGCAACCGAGATTTTTTGGTTGTGCAGGTTTTTCTCGAACCGATAAAAAATCGCGCGCGGAGTGAAGAGTGACGACCAGCATTTCTTCACGTACTCCAGCACGTCTTTCTCCGTAGTGTTGAGGTAAGTCTCTAATTGCCCTGCCCAAGCCGCGCTCGAACTGTCTTCCGCAGTGGCACTAGAACGCACTGCAACGAATTTCGCGCCAAGTTTTTTGTGGAACTTCATTATCTCCAATTCAATGTCCTTAGGCATTGTCTTGCTATTTATTAGAGCCCTGATTTTGTCTGACGCGTTCTCGACTTTCGCAACGTCAGTGTGGTCAGTAGAGTGCAGGATGGAATCAATCTCGGCAACCAACTGCGTTTCTTCAATGAACCGCTCGAACGCGTGCGATAGCACGACAAAACCTGGCGGGACCGGAATCCCCGCTTGAGTCATCTCCCCCAAGCTAGCGCCCTTGCCCCCCGCAATCCCCACGTCTTTTTTTGAAATCTTGTTGAAATCCCGAATCAATTCAGCCAAGTAAAACCACCTTATTTTTGTTTGCCAATATAATCGACCGTGAAGCCTTTTTTTCCGCGGTTTTTCATTGCAAGCAAGTATTTTTTTCCGGTTCTTGAAACGAGTGTTACCAATCCTTCCTGGGTTTGCATTGGCCTTTGGCCCGGTCTGGTAAAAAACTTGTCGTCTTTTTCTCCAATTGGGTGTTCGAGCCCAAAGTTGGCGCCCACTACTGGCTCGTGGGAAAACCCAACAAAGACCGGCACCGGCTTTTTTTCACTCTCTGCTTGAACTAGCGCGATTTTCTCGACGGCCCATTGCTTCACGCGCTTGGCTTGCTTTATGCTTGGCTCGCCAGGGTTGATTCCCGGGAGCGTTTCCTCTCCCCGACTGGCCGAGTCGTGGTGTTCCTTAAGCAACTTTAGCTCCAAAGCAGCTTTTGGCGCTTTAGGAAACGCTTGTCTTAGCCTTTCTAAACCCTTAGCGGCTCCTGCCGCGTCAAAGTCCT
>JACRGG010000123.1 GCA_016217775.1 Microcaldota archaeon | reverse complement strand
TAGATTTTGCATTGGTTTCTGCCGCCATATATTGTTTAAGCTCTTGTAGTGAAACGCGCGGCATAAACGATTCTCCACGAGCAAGATTCCAAACCATACAAAGAATAAGAAGTATGAATATATAAATTATTCGCTATTAGTCACTTACGGATGGGCGTTTTTATCCATCGTAATAATCATCGCGGCTCTTTGGCAGCTTGGCGCGTTCGACCCGCAAAAATTTTCTTCAAGCAAGCACGGATTCAGCGAGTCCTTCGCCGTCCTCGACTTTTCCGGCGCAACCGACGGGAGGCTCACCGTGCACTTGGGCAACAACGTTGGGAATAAAATCCAGTTGCTCAACGCCGCTTGGGCTGACGGAAAACCAGTTTCACTCTATTCTTCATCAAGCCCAATGGCGCTTGGGGCGGGCGAATCCGGGGTTTACGCGATAACCGGCGTGACTCCAACTAACTTGCGGCAAGGCGATTTTTTTGAAGTAAAATCCCTCGTCATTTCCTACCGCGACCTCAAAACCGGGTTTTTGCACAACGCGAGCGGCTTTTTCCAGGGAAAACTCGAGTACGGCACTGCGGTATTCATTTCAGTCAACGGAATTACATTGAATTCCTCGACGCCCATGTTTTTCATCAACTTCAGCGCGCCCGTAACAATCACCAACGCGGTGCTCAACTCGACTCCAAGAAACATTACCCTAGAGTTGGTTGACTTCAACAACGACTCGCGCGCGTTTTTGTACAACCCCGCGTTTTACGGGGTTACCCTCGCTGATGGAGCGCACGAGGTTTTCGCCGAGGGAATAATCAAGAACACTAGCATCGCGGTTTTTGGCCGCGGGAGCTTTACGGTAGACACCATCCCCCCAAGCCTATTGCTCGCGCCAGTCGCGTCGGCGAACGCAAGCTCGAATTCCGCAATCATTTTCGTGAACACTGCTGAAAACACGCGCGTCAACTTAATCTTTGGCTCCAACGCGCTTGACTTAAGCAATTCAATCGAGTGCGGCGGGGATTTCACGCAAAACCATTCCTGCCAGCTTTCAAACTTGACTTCGTCAACAGTTTATTCCTTGCGGGTTTTCTTGTTTGACTCGGCGGGAAACACTAATTCCTCCAGCCAATTTTATTACCTGCCCTTGACGAACAACGTGACGGCGTACTACCCGACTGCGTCAATCAACACGAGCAGCTTAATTGATTTCGCGAACGCGACTCTCTCCAACATCGAGTTGGTGGCATTGGGGGACGGCGCGGCGAGAGTCTTTAACTCGAACCTGACCGCAACCGTTTCGCGAGTTCTCGACGCGGGCGCTTTCTCCAACTGGGGCGTATTGCATTACTCCGCGAATGAAACTAACGAGTCGAGAGTGGTTTTGTACACGCGCAGCGGCAACACTTCAATTCCCGACGCGTTTTGGAGCGGCTTCCACAACTACTCGCAAACTGATTTGGACATAGCCTCGCCGTACGCGCGCTACCTCGAGTGGACCGCCGTGTTTTGGCCGTCGAACTCCTCGTTTAGGCAAACCCTCTACTTTGTCAACGCGACTTTCAACGCGGCAGGCTAATAAGCTTTTTTCAACAGTAGAATACTGCAAAAAAATTGAGGGTGAATCCGCCGTTGGTTGAAAGAAAGCCCATTGACAGAATACGCCCGTTGCACGAAGTGCTGAAAAAACACGGCTTAACTCCGCTAAAGTGGACTGAAGGGCACGGTAAGGCTGTTCTTGGCGAAATTCGGTTAGTGCAAAAAGCGTTTGAGGACTTTCATTCCACTCACCCTTTCAATAATGAATCAAAAAATACTGATTTAACCAAGTTGCATAACGAGCTTCGAGAGAAAATCCCGCATTTCTTAGATTACTCCGAGTTCTTCAACACGCCAATACGGGTTACCGGCGACAACTTCATCCTTAAACACGCGCCTCCAGCCGAAGGACAACAATCCAGCCCGGAGTTCAAGACGCGCGCTTTTCTAGCTGAAGCAGGAAAACAATTAAGCGATGCCGAAGTTGAAAAACTACGTGCGGACTTGAACAAGTACTTGATTGCTCATTTTACTAATGGCGTCGTACTGCAATCCACGTTTGTTGAGAAAAAAACTAAAAAGCTAGTTGTTGAACCCGAGTTTATCTTCCAAATCCACGTAAGCCAACGAATTGTTGGCGGCAAACAATACCTACTGTTGTTCAAGCACGTTCACCGCGAGCTTGAAGAAGAAAACGAAAAAAAGCAGTAGGCGGTATTGTGTTATAGCAAACCAAGAAAGTCTTCCGGCATTTTTCTTGGTTTGCTAGGCTGCAAAACGCTATTAACTGCTGGATTACTTTCGCGTTTTGCTGTAATGCATCTTTTAGCAATAGCCCCCTGCGAGTAGCAGCGCTTTACTTCTTGTGTATGTAAACCAAGTCTCCATCCGAGAGGACGTGCTTTAAGCCGAGTTTTTGCCCGGGGTGCTTCGCGCTTTTCCCCCACACTTGCGCGAACTTGAATTCCGAAACCAAGTCGCGGTGCAATTGCTCGCACACATCCGTTATCGCGGAGCCCTTTTTTATCATTAAAGGCTCGGTCAAATCCGCTTCCTCCCACTTGCTTTTCGTGTACACGCGAATCAAGTCGAGTTTTTGGTAAATCGCTTCCTTTAACTGGTCGATGTTAAACCCCGCCATTGCGCTGACTGGCAAAAACGGGTAATCGACTTTTTTCAAGGAGTTTTCCTTCAATAAATCCACT
>JACRGG010000128.1 GCA_016217775.1 Microcaldota archaeon | reverse complement strand
GTTTAGGAAAGCGCGTGCTTTCTTGATTTTCTCCCCGCCTTTTCCAATCGCCTGCCCGCGGTCTTTCTGCTCCACAAAAACGGTAACGGTTTTTCTGTCGCCGTCCGCGGTTTCGTTAACTCCGGTCACTAACACGGGCGCGAAGAGGCTTGTTACGAATCCCTTCAAGTCGGTTGCCTGCTCTATTACACCAATGTTCTTGTCGAACGCCTTTTTCATCTTTTCTATGTTGGCTCCGCCGCGGCCGATTGCCTTGCCCAAATCGCCTTTTTGAACCACGAAAAAAACAAACTCGTCGGAAGCAAACGCGTCAGTCGCCTTTGCCCCCGTGCTTTTTTCCAACAAATCCATTAAAGCCAGCTCTTCATTTGTAATCGTGCGCAAGAAAATCATTCACCACTCAAAATATCGCTGTTGCCGGCCTCAAGAACCGACAGCGCGCTTACTGGAAAGGGCTTTCCGCAAACGTTTCCCAACTCTAGGCTAGTGCCCGCGAACTCGAGGAGCTTGACTTCGCTTAACGCAGCGTAGTGCGTAACGTCGTTTCTAACCTGCGCGGGGCAGTTCTTGGCGAGGATAATCAGCGAGCTCGAGCCGTTTAGCGCGTGGCGCTTGGCCGACTGCGCGCCTAAATCCACTTTGCCGGTATCAACCGCTAACCTGATTGATTTAATCAAATCCATTTTGAAATCACTTGAAAAACTTAAAAAACTATTTCGCCAACTGGATATTAATTGAACCAATTGCTGCAAAAACAGTGGTTCTCTCTTAACCCGCCTTAAACAAAGCGAATCAAGCGTACTCCCCACAAAAAGAGGATGCTTGTTAATGGGTGAAAACGAGTTTAAAAACCCTTTTGTTAACGAGGGGGTTTAGCCAAGTACGCCTTGAGGCTCTTGCCCCAAACCGGGTTAACAAAATACCGCGCTAGATACTGCCGTTCTTTTTTTTCGGCGGAGCAGCCCGATGCCACTGGCCTTGTGCAGCAACTTCCATCTCGCCGACTTTTGAGCCGGAGTAAGGCCTGAAAAAAGCTCTGACGCGTCAACCTTGTTTGGAACAGTGTGGACAATCAGGTGGTTGCCGTCGAAAAACAAATTGCCTAAAGTCGACACTTCTCTTTTTGTAATCATATTTGATTTAATCAATCCGTGAATCGCGTGAGGCATTTTCGGTTCCCTTCAAGTAAATAAAATAAAGCCCGGTTAATAAAACCAGCTTTTCGTTCGCAAAGCGGATTATAACGCGAGTTAGCAAAAGCGTTTTAATTCAAGTTTGTTAAGAACAATACAGTATGAGATACTACGAGTGGCAGAGAAGAACGGTAGCGCCGGACCAAGCTAAGGGAATTGTGTTAGGGAGGATGCGCGCCCTAGAGTCGTTAAGAAAACAATCGGAAAATCCGCAAACACAAAGAAAAATATCTGCAGAATGGGCTTCTTTGATTAATTTTTCCAAAAAGCACGGGCTGAAATGGCTGGACTTACTCGAAGAGCTTGAGACGGGAACGCGCCCTGCAAAAAAAGGAAAACCGGTACTTGAAAACCCGGATGCTGACAAAACAGCGTTAGGCGAGGCTAGAAAGCAAAAAAATAATCTGCTCGTGAAGGCAATCAGACGCGGTTTTAACTGGGGGGAAACCGCTAGGGAAGCAGGGCTTGAAACAAGAGGGGCTGGAAGAGCCGCAAGCCTAGTTTACCCGTGGAAAATAGAATACGCGTCAAAAAAAGATATGGAAGACGCGATTCTCGACAGGTTGCTCGAAGTTGAAGGCATAACAAACAACCACATACTGCCGTTAGCTGAAATAAAAAAAGCCAAAAGCGAGCAAGGAAACTTAAGAAAATTTGCTTGGGCTAATGGAAGCGATATTTCAATACTAAGAAAAGAGGCGGGGCATAAAACAAATTATGATGAAAACGGGACTGTTGAAGCAAAGGATATTATCGAAAACTACCCTCATTTCGCCCACCCGGATGCCGTGGAAATCCAGTTAGCCAGAATCAAGCAGCTTGAGCAAATTTACGCGCGCCTTAAGCGCCTGCAGAAAAACAACGATTTGACCATCAAGCAAAAGACTGAAGAAAGTATGAAAATAATTAAGGGAGCAAACTTAGCTAGGCTAGTTGCAGATAAAATCGGGCCAAATGCGTTTAGGCCTGGAATAAAGTTGATTACCCGCAACGCATATCTTAACGCCCTGCAAGCCCCGTACCACTTGGCTAAAATACTGCGCCTACAGGAAATTTGCAGGCAACACGGTTTGACGCCATTGCAGGCGCGCGCGAACGTCGAGGAGCGAAGAAGATTAGGGTACTACTCGAGATTCAAAAAGACTTAAATACCAATTTGGGTTTAAGCAAGTAAACATTAAACCTAGTTTTCCCTCTCCCACTGAATTTCTAGCGGGCGGGAAGAAAACTAGTTTTTTCAAAAAGGTGGGATTCAAATGGTTTTGGCAATAGTCGGGTTAATTGGGTTGATTACGCTGCTGTTCGCAGGATTTAGGATTAAGCAAATCCTTGATTTGGAGAGCGGCAACGCGAAGATGAACGAGATTGCCACCGCGATTAAAGTCGGGGCTAACGCGTACCTCAAACGCCAGTTTACTACGCTGCTGCCTTTAGTAATCGTCTTGGCCGCCGTGATTGGAGTATTGACGGGAGTTGGAAACGCTTTGGCGTTTGTCGCGGGAGTAGTATTATCGGGTTTTGCGGGAGCGCTTGGGATGATGGTGAGCGTGCGCGCGAACGTGCGGACCGCGAAGGCCGCGGAGAAGGGAATCGCCAGCGCGTTAAGCGTTGCTTTCAACGGCGGGTCCGTAACGGGATTGGCGTTGATTGGATTAGGATTGATTGGAGTAAGCGCGGTTTACTACTTGTTCGGGTTAAACGCGTTGATTGGATTCGGGTTTGGAGCCTCGCTGATTTCATTATTTGCTAGAGTCGGCGGCGGGATTTACACTAAGGCGGCGGATGTTGGCGCTGACTTGGTTGGGAAAGTCGAGAAGGGAATTCCCGAAGACGACCCGCGAAACCCCGCGGTTATTGCGGATAACGTGGGGGATAATGTCGGGGACTGCGCGGGAATGGCGGCCGACTTGTTCGAGAGCTACGTTGTTACCATTATTGCCGCGATGCTAATTGGGGCGAGCCTTGACGCGGCTTACGTTCAATTGCCGCTATTGATTTGCGCGATGGGCGCGATAGCAACCGTTATCGGGACTTTCACGATGAGCTTAAGCGGGAAGAAAATAATGGCGGCGCTCTACAAGCCCGTTTACGCAACCGCGCTTTTGACAATACTTGGAATATTCATCGTATCGTGGGACTTTATGCTCTCAATAGCCGCCTCGATTGGAGTCGTTCTAACACTATTAATGTTTTGGATAACCGAGTACTACACTTCAACCGAGCACAAGCCGGTGAAGGAAATCGCGAACGCGTC
>JACRGG010000024.1 GCA_016217775.1 Microcaldota archaeon | reverse complement strand
TTCAACAGCCAAGTCAAAACACATATCCGCGGTTTCAATAAAGTAATCCGGGTTGAGCTCGTTTGAAATCACCATCGTGTGCAAGCCGAATCTCTTCACGCCTTTTTCCTTCATTATCGCGTACGCTTCAAACAACTGTTGTTTAGTCAAGCCGTATTTGGCTTCCTCGGGCTTGCCGATAATCGCGTTTCCACCATCGCGCAGTGGCCCTGGGTTGTAGCGAAAGCAAATCAGTTCGGGGATTCCGCACGCTTTCTCCAAGAAGGGAATGTGCGTAATGTCGTCCAAGTTGATTATCGCGCCCAGCTCGCGCGCCTTTACGAATTCGCTTGCGGGAGTGTCGTTTGAGGAAAACATTATGCCCGTGCCCGTAATCCCGGCTTTTTCCGACAAAACCAATTCGGGAAGAGAACTGCAGTCGGCCCCAAACCCTTCTTTCTTGAGTATCTTTAAGATAAACGGGTTTGGCAGGGCTTTTACCGCAAAATACTCCTTAAACCCTCCCGGCAAAATAGAGAAGGCCTTGTTCAACTCTCGCGCGTTCTCAACTATCGCCAACTCGTCGTAAACGTGGAAGGGAGTCGGGAAGCTAGAGATTATTTTCTCCATTCGCGCCTTGTCAAAAGGAAGAACTCCAAAAACCATTTTTTTCACCAAACTTTCTTAAAACAATTTTTTTTCAATCACGATTTCAGGTTTTCTTGAATGCTTTTAACCGCGGCAACAACATTTTCCGCGTGGCCGAACGCGCTTAGCCTAAAGTATCCCTCGCCGCTTGGGCCGAATCCGCTTCCTGGAGTTCCGACAACTTTGCACTCGCTTAAGAGTTTGTCGAAGAACTCCCACGATTTTAATCCGTTAGGCGTTTTTAGCCAAACATAGGGCGCGTTCACTCCGCCAAAGCACTTCAAGCCGATTTTCTCCATTCCTTCCTTGATTACTCTCGCGTTGTTCATATAGTAATCAATTACTTTGCGGCAATCCGCTTGGCCTTGAGGGCTTAGCGCGGCCAAGCCGCCTTCTTGGACTATGTTAGACGCGCCGTTGAACATAGTTGTTTGCCTGCGGTTCCACAATGAGTTTATTTTGCCGGCCGCCGCGCCTTCGCAAACTAATTCGAGTGGAACAACCGCCCAGCCCAATCGTACTCCCGTAAAGCCGGCTGATTTTGAGAAGCTGTTTAACTCAATCGCGCACTGTTTTGCTCCCTCGACTTGGTAAATAGAACGCGGCAAGCTCTCGTCGGAAATAAACGCGGCGTAAGCGGCATCGAAAATGATTACCGCCTTGTTTGCAATCGCGTAGTCAACGAATTTCTTTAACTGCTGTTTTGTTGCAACCGCGCCGGTGGGGTTGTTTGGACTGCATAAGTAAATCAAGTCGACTTTTGTTTTCGGCAACTCCGGGAAAAACCCGTTGGATTCGTTGCACGGCATGTAAACGAGTTTTTCGTACAAGCCGTTCGAGAAACCACCCGTCCGCCCGGCGATTACGTTTGAGTCAACGTAGACTGGGTAAGCCGGGTCTTGAACTGCAATTATCGCGTCTTGCGAGAAGATTGACTGGATGTTGGCGGAATCGCATTTCGCGCCGTCTGAAACGAATACTTCAAGCGAGTCAATCGAGCAGCCTAGGCTAGTGTAGTAATCAGAGAGGGCTTTGCGCAAGCGCGAGTCTCCCTGCTCGTCGCCGTAGCCGGTGTAAGTCTCGACTCTAGCGAGTTTTTGAACCCCGAGGGAAAGCCCGTCAATAACGCTTTGAGGCAACGGCTCGGTCGTGTTGCCTATGCCCAAGCGCATTACTTTAGCCCCAGGGTTTTTCTCCAAAAACGCTTTAGTGCGCTTTGCAATCTCTGGGAATAAATACCCGGCCGCGAGCTTGTCGTAATTAGAGTTAATCAAAGCCATTCAGTTTTTCCACCCGCCAATTCAAGCAATAAACAAAAATTAGGAAAACACGGCAATTTAATTGCTTGCAAAACAAGCGAAAAACGCAATGAAGCCGTTGAAAGAAAGGCGTGATATGCGTTTAGCCGCGTTATCCATCATCCGCATATGCATAGGCAAGAATCGTATTTTAAAGTCGTCCGGCAAAGAGTTAAACTATGGCGGGTTCAAGGTCAAGAAAACTTCCTGAAAAATTCGGTCCAAAAAACAAGTACTACCAGAAAATTTTTTCCAGCAAAGACGGACCAGAAAAAATAAGAAAAATAAAGGAAAATCAGAGCGGGCTGCGCGTTTTCAGCGGTTTTCACCTCCATTCAATAACTCTAGGAACGGGTTGGCAAGCCAAGCTAGACTGGCTAACAGAAAACCACCAGCAACTAGCAACCCTAGGCTTCAACGGAAGCCACATCTCACAAATATTCAGAAACAAAGGATGGGACGAGAAAACCAAGTGGCTAACAAAAGATTACAGTAAGTACTCAAAGCACGGCCTAACGCCATTATCTACTGTTAGCGTGCTAGTAACGAAAGACTGGAAGGATAGAACTTCACAGTGGCAAAAAAATAAAGCATTGTTGCCTTTGCTGCAAGTTACAGACTCGCGTATTTCTCCATTTGCTGAAAGACACTTGATTGCAACGTTTTTTATGAAGTCTCCGAATAGGGCAAGGAAACTCCTTGAATCTTGCGACTACGATGAGCTGGAGCGCATTCAAGAGAAAATCCGTGGAACGGGTTTGGGAAATAAAAAAACTCGTCAAGAAGTTCTTGAAGGTGTTAAAAAACTAGGATTTGATGAAGATGTCGTTAAACTCCTATTGACTGCAAAAAACCATAATATACGGGAGCTGGCCAAACTTTATGTTGATGGCGACTGGTCTACAGCGGCGGTATCGGCAGAACAACTGAAGGAAAAAGGCGTTGAACTGGCAGATAATCGTTCCACCGAGGAAATTGCGTTAAAGAAGATGGCAACGGAGAGCGTGCTTAAAAAAATCCGCGAAAATCATCCCGAGGACTACGGTTTTTGGCGCAAGTTTATAGCCGAGAAAGGCTCCGATCTTGAAGAATTAAGTGAAAAAGACAGGAAGGAATTTAATCAATGCCTAGGCAGGCTTCACAAAGACAAGACTACTATGGCAGAAATATACCAGCTGCTAAAGGACTAACCCCAAGAACGCTACCCGTCTTTTGCGAGTATGTCGAAAAAGATTTTGCAGAAAGAGTTAGTCGCGAGTTTTAGCTGCTCGCGGCCAAGCGGGGTTAGCGCATAGGATTTCTCTCGGCCTGACCTTGAGGCGATTGCAATAGCTTTTTTCAAAAGC
>JACRGG010000122.1 GCA_016217775.1 Microcaldota archaeon | reverse complement strand
TGAAAACAATAGAAGAGAACTTTGCTAATCAAGTCTGTGAAGTAGGCGACTTTTGAGCAAAATGACTTCTTTAGCAAATGCTTCAAAGCAGTGGTTTTCTCAAAACCTAACGCTATTAAAAATCATAGCTCATATATGCTTAGTTTATGAAACAGATAGTATTATTTAACAACAAGGGCGGAGTAGGTAAGACTACCTTTATACAGCATTTGGGCTATGCGTTGGAGCGCCAAGAAAAGAAAGTGCTGTTTGTAGACGCAGATCCACAATGTAATTTGACTTCTTCTATCTGTTCTGATGAGCAAATTACTCAATTTTGGGGAAGCGGAAAAAGCATAAATAACGCCGTTCAGCCGCTCACTAGGGGTTTAGGAGATATAAAAACCGAGATAACCCCCTATAACGTACCTAATCGAAACATATGGCTGTACCCGGGTGATTTGCTGCTTAGCGAGTTTGAGGACGTTTTATCAGAGAGTTGGGTGGATGTTCTTGCTGGGCGAGAAATTGGTTTTAGAGTTACCTCTGCGTTATACCGTTTAACTGAGAACTGGGCTAGTTCTAATCAGATAGATTTTGTGCTTATTGATGTCGGGCCTAATTTAGGCGCGTTGAACAGGGCTGTTTTATTGGGTTGTGATTATTTTATAGTGCCAATTATTCCAGATTTGTTCTCCATTCGCGGTTTAGGCAACGTTGGCACTACCTTCATAAAATGGATGAGGCTTTGGAATGATGCATCTACTCGCTTAACCGAGAGGACGTTCAAAATCCAAAAAGGAAAACCCGCTTTTGCCGGCTATGTTACTTCTCAATTCAATATTTACCGGAAAAAACCGACTAAGGCGTGGAAAACTTGGGCAGATCAAATACCGGATAAGATATCGACAGACATAGTGGAGAAACTTTCTGCTGTTGACTCTAATTTGGTTAAGCAATTAAACGGCGGTTCTTACTTTTTGGGGGATATGAAAAACTACCATAGCTTAGCTCCGCTTTCTCAATCGGCGCGCAAGCCAATATTCGAATTAACTTCTAGTGACGGCATAGTGGGCTCACACGTTGACTCGGTAACTAACTGCAATACGGAATATTCTGGAATAGCCAAAAGAATAATTGATAAGCTCTAAGCGCCCCGAGAGCTTGGAAAAACAAAGTTTAGTAAACCTTTATAAATTCGGGCATTCAATAATTTTTTTGCAATCCGAGTTTTTCTTAATTTAGCGGTTAGCGGCTTGATTTGATATGGATTATGGGAACGTATTGAAGGGAACCACTACCGTCGGCCTCATTTTTTCAGACGGCGTCGTGCTGGCTGCGGACAAGCGCGCCACGATGGGCAACTTTATTGCAATCAAGGACATCGACAAGATTCTAATGGTTTCAGACAGGATTGCCTTCACCACCGCAGGCGGGGTTGGGGACGCGCAGCAGTTGGTTCGCGTAATGCGAGCCGAGCTGGAGTTGTACCTGCACCAGACGGGCGAGCCGCTTTCGGTTAAAGGCGCTTCGACTTTGCTGGCTAACATTTTGCAGGGAAACAAGTACTTTCCGTACTTGGTTCAAATAATCGTCGGCGGGGTCGACAAGCAGCCGAGAATCTTCTCGCTAGACCCCGTAGGCGGGCTTAACGACGAGACTAAATACGTTTCAACCGGTTCGGGTAGCGTCACCGCGTACGGAGTGCTCGACGCGGGCTTCAAGGCGGGATTGTCAAAAAGCGAGGCGGTCAAGCTTGCCGCGAGCGCGGTCAGCGGGGCAATGAAGCGGGATTCCGCGTCTGGCGAGGCTGTTGACGTGGTTGTAATCACCGCAAGCGGCGTGGAGAGAATCGCTCCCGCAGACGTAGCGAAAATCATTGCCTGAATTTTAACAATTCCCGCTCAAGTCCTGAAAAGCAGGAAAAACCCGGAAATAAAAAAAAATCCCATTTTTTTAGTAAATCAAGGCAAGGGAACAAAATACGGTTAGAGGCAATTCCAAACAATTTTTTTCAATTAAATGCAAGTTCAATTACGCGCAACTTCAATTAAATGTGATTTCAATTAAATGTGATTTCAAATAACCGTAAGCAAGGGTAGAGCTTCAAATGGCGAACAACGTGATAAAGGAACTCCAGGACGCGGTTGAAACCGTTCTTCCAAAAGAATGCGAGTTGACTAAAGTCGAGTTGGAGGGCCCGCAAGTCGTCTTGTACTTGCGCAACATCAAGGCGTTCTACAACGACGAGCACTTGATTACCAAAATCGCGTCCAAAGTGAGAAAGAAGGTAATCCTGCGCTGCGACTCCTCGGTTTTAATGGCGGAAGAGCAGGCGCTTGCTAAAATCAACGAGTTCATTCCCAAAGAGGCGGGAGTGGACCAAATCCGCTTTGACACCGTGTTTAACGAAGTGGTAATCGAGGCGATGAAGCCGGGCTTGGTAATAGGCAAGGGCGGGAGCGTTTTGAAAAACATCTTGTTAAACACCGGGTGGAGCCCGAAAGTGCTGCGCACCCCAACGATGCCTAGCGAGGTCATTGCCGCAGTGCGCGGCGCGCTGTACAAGGGCTCGGTTGAAAGAAAAAAGTTTTTGAACAAAGTCGGCGCGAAGCTGTTCACCGGCTCAACTAATGCGGAGTGGGTGAAGCTGACTTGCCTTGGGGCGTGGAAGGAAGTGGGCCGCAGCTGTATGCTATTGCAAACGCCCAAGAGCAACGTCATACTCGACTGCGGGCTGAACATTGATACTTCCGATGCCACCAAGGCTTACCCGTACCTTAACGCAATGGGCATTACCCTCGACCAAATCGATGCGGTAATCCTCTCGCACGCGCACTTGGACCACTGCGGGTTCATTCCATACTTGTACGCCTACGGCTACGACGGGCCGGTTTACTGCACGCCGCCAACGCGCGACTTGATGGTGCTATTGCAGCAGGATTGCGTGAAGGTAATGAACTCCGAGACGGGCAAGGCGCCGTACGGGGAGAAGGACATTAAAAAAGAATTAAACAACGTCATCACCCGCGATTACGGCGAGGTGACCGACGTGACTTCGGACATTAGGTTTACTTTCCACAACGCGGGGCATATGCTGGGTTCCGCAATGGTCCACTTGCACATCGGCGAGGGAATGCACAACCTGGTTTACACCGGGGATTTGAAATTCGGGAAGACGAACTTGTGCGACTCGGCCTCGGCGTACTTCCCGCGAGTCGAGACTCTCATAATGGAGGCAACGTACGGCGGGCGCAACGACATCAAGCCCAGGATTGAAGAGGCGGACGCGGCTGTAATCCGAGCGATTAGGGAGACGGTCACTAACCGCGGCAAAGTATTGATTCCAGTCATCGCATCCGGGCGCGCGCAGGAAATAATGCTAGTATTGGAAGACGCTTTCAGGCGCGGCATGCTGGAAGCAAAGGTTTTTGT
>JACRGG010000119.1 GCA_016217775.1 Microcaldota archaeon | reverse complement strand
CGCTTAACCTAATATCGGACGCTGGCGCGGTGTTATACTCGACTAAATTCGTTTTCCCAACGCAGCTTGGGCGAAGCGTTCCGAAAGGCTGGTTTGATCAGGCTGGCAATCAAGTGAAGACAAGCGATTCGAGCACTCAAATACTAAACCAAATCGCGTTGTCGAAAAAGAGCTTCATTGATTTGGCGCTGCCATTCTATTCCGGGTTAAGCAAGGCGAGAGTCTACGACGCGAACAAGAAGCTAGTGCTTGAAATCAACTTAAAGTACTAGCCTCTTTTTTTCCTTTTTTGTTTTATTTTTTTCCGTTTTTTCCTCTTCTCCTCTTTTTTGCCTCCAGCTTCTCGCATTTCCTCTTAGTTAATATTCTAGTTTTTCCTTTATTCAATAATCCGGTTTTCTTATGACGGTAATTCGCGACGCGCTGCACGGGGGAATTGAGTTAAGCCCCTTGGAGGAGAGGATAGTCGACTCGCCGCACTTGCAGCGCCTGCGTTTTGTAAAACAACTCTCGACAGTCTACCTAGTTTACCCAAGCGCGCTGCACGCGCGCTTCGAGCACTCCCTGGGCACGATGCACTTGGCGGGGAAAGTCGCCGGGAAAATAGGCTTGCAAAAACCCGCTTTGGAAACACTGCGCCTCGCCGGATTATTGCACGACGTTGGCCACGCGGCCTTCTCGCACTTGACCGACGAGTTGTTCTCAAAAACCAGCTTTGGCACGCACGAAGAGCGCGGAATCAACTTAGTGAAAAACTCGGGGTTGGCGGGCTTAATCAAAGACGCGGGCTACTCGATTAGCCTCCTCGAGAATTTCCTTCGGGGAAGAAAGCAGGGCGCGGTTATTGCAGGCGAGCTTGGAACCGACAGAATGGATTATCTTTTACGGGACGGCTTGTTCACGGGAGTCGGCTACTCGCACGTCGACGTGCAGCGCCTCCTTGAAACCCTCCACTACCAAAACAACGAGTTGCTAATCGGCGAGAAGGGATTAGTCGCCGCCGAGAGCCTCCTTGTTTCGAGAAACTTTATGTTCAACGCGGTATACCTCCACCCGACGGTCCGCATTACCCAAGCGATGCTCGTCAAGTCAATAAAGCTCGGCCTGCAAGACGGACAAGTCACCGCGCGGCAAGTCATTGAGGGAACCGACAATTCCGTGATGAACGCATTGCTTTCGGGGCAAAACCCGTTGGCGCAAAAGATTTTAGCGAGAAGATTATTCAAGAAGGCGTTCGTCCTCCCGATTCTAGAGGCGAGCAGGAAGCAAGCAGGGTTTTTGTCGGAAAAAGACTGCGGGAAGAGGCTTGAGGAATACTTGGTTGAGGAAGGTTTTTCGTTCGAGGACTTCGTCGTGTGCCCTCCGCCAAGGCGAAAGAAGACCAGCGGGCTGAAAGTCTTGAAGAAAAACGGCTCGGTCGTCGCGCTCGAGAAGGCCTCTCGGATTTCTTCACTGCTTAACTTCGAGTCCAACCGAGATTCTTTAATACTCGCGTGCCCTAAGGAATTAGTCGGGCGGTTGCGCCGCAAAACGCTGTCGTTTTTTTAAATTTATTCACTAAACGCATTTTTATTCACTAAAGCGTTTAATTCTCTAAGGTAACTTTTTATGAAGAGGAAAATCATCGGCTTGCATAACGTGAGGAAAGTCTACTCGATGGGCGAAGCCGAGGTGGCGGCGCTTGACGGAATCAACCTGCACGTTAACGAAGGGGAGTTCATTTCCGTAGTCGGCCCGTCCGGCAGCGGAAAATCCACGATGATGTGTATGATTGGGTGCCTTGACAACCCCTCGCACGGCAGCATTTACTTAGACGGGCGCGACATTTCCAAAATGAGCGAGAGCACGCTCGCGCAAATCCGCGGGCGGAAAATCGGGTTTATCTTCCAAAAATTCAATTTAATCGCGGCGTTGTCCGCGCTTGAAAACGTGGTTCTCCCAACCGTCTTTCAGGGCCTTGACGCGGATGAGGCGAACTCGCGCGGGGTGGAAAAGCTTGCGTTGGTGGGCCTCGAGGACTTCACCGTGCAAACCACCGAGCAGTTGGGCGAGTCCTTCAACAACATTTTGGGCGTCGTGCAGGCAATCGTGGTCGGCATTGCCGCAATTTCACTGCTGGTGGGCGGCATTGGAAAATGAACACAATGTACACCTCCGTTATAGAGCGCACGCGGGAAATCGGGATTATGAAGGCGATTGGCGCGAAAAACCGCGACATAATGCTGTTGTTCCTAATCGAGTCCGGCGTGCTGGGCTTGGTTGGGGGGCTGGTTGGCGTTAGCCTCGGCGTTTTGTTGAGCAAGATAGCCCAAGCCTTAGCCGAGCAGGCGCTTGGAGTGGGTTTGTTCAAGCCGTTTCTCCCCGCGGAGTTAATCATAGGCGCGCTCTTATTTTCTTTTGTAATCGGCACGCTCTCGGGAGTCCTTCCCGCGCGGGCGGCAAGCCGACTGCAGCCGGTTGAAGCACTGCGCTACGAGTAAATCTTTACTTTGTTTTTTGAGTCCACAGGCAGGTCTTCAACTCCAGCTCCCTCCGTTCCTTCGTGTCGAGTGAAACGCCGGGCTGCACGCGAAACGGGACTCCGATAGTGAGGATGTTTTTCACGTCCTGCGCGACGTCAACGCAGTCGTACCACTTTAGGGGTTTGCCGAAGACCGTTTCAAGCCGTGGAACGGGGGCGTTAGTAATTCTCCCCGAACCGGGGTCGCCGGACTGCCTTGCGGGCACGACGCTTCCTCCGCTTCTGTACGTATTGTAGTACGTATTTCCTTCTTGGCCTGCTGCTACCATCCAGTTAGTGCCCACTTGCCCTGATTGGACTATGTCCGTAAAGTACTTGAATCCCGCGTAGTGGAATGGCTTCATTAATTCCTTCATCGCGCACCTAAGCGCGGTCTTGCCGGGAATCTTCGGGCTTGTTGCAGCAGGGCCTGTTGGGCTAAAGCACGGGCTGCCTATCGTCACTTTTCCATAATGGTCGTCTAAACAGCTTGTCGCAACGTCGGCTAACTTACTCGCTTCGCCAGTGTCGCTCAAGTCTTTCTTAACCAACTCCGCTATCGTGCTTGACTCAAAGCCGTTAAGCTGGCTGCAGTCAAGGCCGGCGTACCCCGCGATTCCAACCTCGTCGTTTATTCCAACCGAGCCGGTTGAAAATTTTATGCCCGGCTTTGTCGCCTGCGCTACCGTCACCGCGTTAACGTAAAACAATGTTTTAGTCGCGTCCTGCATATACGCGAGGATGTACGCGTTGTTCAGCGCTTCCTCCTGCGCCTTCCCGTAGTCGTTAGCGAACACGACTGCCATCGCCATCGAACCCGACACGAATAAGAGGAACATTATCCCGTCAAACAATGCGGCCTGCCCCCGGTTTTCCGCCATAATCCCACAATTCCATTTTCTCTTTCTTTTCATTTTCTTCACGCGATTTTACTTCCAAACCACTACGTACAGCATTCCCGGGCCCTTTACCGTCGCGTCCTTATTGCACTGCACTGCGACTGGAAACTGCATCAAGTCGTAGCTGGCGGGCCTCGCGCTTGCCTTCAGCGATTTTGCCCCCGGTTCATAATCGCCTTGAATTGCCTTGGAAAAACAAGGCTTTGGCCCGGTCTTGTCAACGTCGTTTTCCGGCTTCAGCCGCGCTGCATTCGAATCAAGCGTTGTTATTGCGCTAAACGGGTCTTGCGTTGGGTCGGCGTAGTAGCAGAATTTCTTCAAGTTAACCCAGTATTTTCTCGCGAGCCTGTCCGCCGCAGTCCTGTAATTCGATTCGCACTGGGACTCGAACTCGGCGTCGCTTAAGTACCCGCTGCGCAAAACCGCGTACGAAATCCCGAGCCCCGCTTTCTTCAGCCCCAACTGCGCGTTTCTCGCGTCGAACTGGCTGTTGACAAACCCGATTGTTGAAATGAACAGGACTACCCCCACGACTATGGGGAAGATGCTTGGAATGTCGTCCCCAATCGGCCCCACGAACCCCTTCTTCATTCAAAACCATCCTTTATTACGCTGCTGAAACCCGGCAAGCCGCGTATTCATCCGACTCGAAGTCAGCGCACCGCGAACCAGCCTTGGGACCGGCATTGTAGTCAGTGCAGCCGTCGAGTCCCAAAAACTTTTTTCTCCCAGCGTCCTTCGCAGTGCACTTTATGATAATCAAGTGCTTCGTTCGCGTGCTTGGCGCCCCGGCAAAAGACTCTTTTGCGGATGGAGTAAGCGCTATTTCATCAAGGTTTGCCAGCGCGCCTACGAAATTAATTCCGTTAGGGTAATACGCCTTCGCCCCCCCCGAGCAGTCCGCGTCGTTCAACGAGCGCGTGCTTACTGAAATCAATCCCTCTCCGCCTCCCACTGGATTCCGCTTGGTTATCGTAATGTTGTAGCTTGAAGTCCGCCCCCCGCTGGTTGAAAGGCTTGGCGAAAAGCTCACTACGAGCCTCTCGTCCTCAAGGGGGGAGTTCATCGCCTGGCTTAACTTGTTTGCAATATCCGCGCTGATTTGGCTGGCCTGCTGGCTGCACGCGCTCGCCCTCTCTCGGCTTGAAAAAATTATTAAAACAGACATCAGCGCGAGGATGAAGAAAACCATCGCCATCTTGCTTAACACAAACAACGCAATGTCGCCGCGCTTCTTCATATACAAGGAAAACGGCTTATTGCTTAAAAACACTGTTTTTTTATTTCCTAAGCGCGGGCTGGATTGTCTTTTTTCCCTAAGCGCGGGTTGGGCAGACTTCAATCTGGCCCAGCGCCTTCCCGCCCGTCGACACGATGCTTTTCTTCAGCTTGAACTTGAAGTTCCCGCCCTTGGAAGTGAAGCTTGAGAAAAGAGCCTTGCAGGAAGAAGGCAGCGTGCCTCCAGCCGCTGCCGCTTGCGTGCACCCCTTGTTCCAAACGCTTGAGGAAATTAATGTCTTGTCCGCAGTGCACTCCGCGGAGACAGGCAGCCCGCACGGGTTTTCGTTACTAGCCATATATTTGTTAATTGCGTTCATACAAACTGAATCCACTGCAATCTGCACGTTTGCGGGCATATCAATGCACGACTGCGCGTCTGCCAAAACGTAGTACTTGTTGTCTTTCCCCGTGTTGAACACTGGCTCTATAATCCAGCACCCGCTTTGCTGCCCGGGGCACGCGCGGCAGTACTTGGGGTCCTCGTAGCGCGCCAAGCGGATTGTCTTGACTGCCTTCTCCCCGCAGCTTTTAAAGTCGAAGAAAACCTCTTTCGTCGTGGGCGGCGAGCCGAGTGCCACCGCGAGCATCGCGCTCTCCAAATTCCGGACGTTCGCCTTTACTTGCGCAATGCACTGGGAGTCCTGGGTTTGGCCCATTACGTAAAAAACTAGCGCCATGCTCATAACCAGGATTATCACCCCAATCATAAGCTCCATTGGCGCGCTTGCCTGACCGCGCTTTTCTTCAGTCAATACTAGCAGATACCCCGGCAACTCATTTTCTCAAGACCGCGCCGAGCGCGAACAACGCGCCTTTAGCAAACCCCTTGGCTTGGTCCAAATTAGTTTGAGAACTGGACTGCGCGTTAGCGAACAACGGCTTCACCAGGCTGATGAACAAAATCGCGGCGATAACGATTACGATAATCATATAGACTGGAGTCCAGTCGCTTCCGCGCCTCATACTAAACTAAAACAAGGACGGGAATAAAAAGCGTTTGCCGCAGCGAAAAAACTAGGCTGGGAAAGAAAAAGGGAAAAGAAAAAAACGTGCTTAAGTTATTGTGCACGCTGTTTTGCAAGAGGTCGTCGCATCTGCAGAAGTTCTCGCTAGGACAACGCAGTATTTTGGATTGCTTGTTTTCTCCTCGTTTGCGCACGCGACCATATTGACTTCAACGTTTCCACTGATTGAAACTGATGAAGCACCTGCTCCTGACCCCGCGTAATCAGCAACTTTGATTGGGCCCTTGCTTGCGTCGCAAATAGTTGCTCCATCACAAAAGAAACTCAATTCTGTTTCAGCAATTGGGGTTGTTCCAATAACCGTTTTTTTGAGTATTATGGTGTCTTTCTTTAAGTTGATTTTTTTCGGTGCGGTTAATCCGTAGCCCTTGCTTTGGACTTCCCTTAATCCGTCTCTAATCGCGGTTTCCGGGTTGGACGTCCCCCCCAAGTCGATTCCGCCGATAATATTCATTAAAACCGCTAGAATCGCCAGTGCCACAATTACCGAGATGACTAGCATCATTGTTTCAAAAGCCTGGCCACGAGTTATCAAACAAACCACTCCTCCATTCTGTTGTTTTACTAAAGCTTGATTAATGCAGTTACGTTTTGCGCGTATTTAAAGCTTCTAGTACGCATTTTCAGCCAAGCGAGTAGGGTTCAAGGGCATTTTCATTTGAAGCAAAAGTTCTACTAAAAGTATTTGTAAGGGTTTAGTTTTGTAGCTGGAAATAGTGGAAGCGGAAGTAGTAAGTTCTGGTTTTGTTTGATTATTGTGCTTGGTTTTTCCCGTGCCCAAGCGGTTTTGAGAATTTCGTTGGTTTGTCCTGATTGCGTGCATTT
>JACRGG010000121.1 GCA_016217775.1 Microcaldota archaeon | reverse complement strand
CCGCTTTCAGCACGTTCACGCGCTTTAACAATTCGTAGTCGGAGAGGTCGCCGTACACGCACGGGATTTTCTGCCGGATTAACGACTTGATGGTTTGCGGGTTGAAGTCGATTGCAACGAATTTCTTTCGCTCCAAAAACAGTTTTTTCGCAATCGAGTAGCCCATCCGCCCGCACCCGAACAGGATGACGTGGTTGGATAATTTCGGCGGGAGCTTCTCCAAGTCCTCGCGAGTCTTATTATCCCCAAACCCCGCGACGAACTTGGAGAACGCGTAGTACAGCGAGTTGTAGTAAGTAATCAAGTACGTTGACGCCGCGATGGTGATTGCGGCGATTACCGCGATTAGCGAGACGAAAGCCTGCGGAACGTGGTTAAGCGCGACTCCCGCGCCTACTATGACGAGGGAAAACTCGCTTATTTGCGCGAGGGAGACCGACGTTATGAACGACGTGCGCTTGGCAAAGCCGGAAAATCGGCTTACAGCGTAAACCAGGATTGGCGAGATTACGAGGAGGAATATAGAGAATAAAACGGCCGGGAGCAATTGCGTGTTCAAGTCGGCAAACGAAATCTGCATTCCAAGGGAGACGAAAAAAAGCGTGGCGAAAAAATCCCGCAGGGATTTTACTCTCCCGATTATCTCAATGTTGTACTCTCCGGATGCCAGGCCCACTCCCGCCAGGAACGCGCCGATAGTCGGGCTTAACCCCAGGTAGGAAGCGAAGTACGAGAAGGAGAGGCACCAAGACAACGCGGTTAAAAACAGCAATTCACTTGATGACGCGACTAGGGAAAACAATTTCGGCAGCACTAGGGCGCTTAAAACGGCTGTTGCGGCGAACAAGACCGCGGCCTTGGCCAACGCGAAGAGAATCGGGGAAATGGAGGGGTTTGAAAGAGTTGGAAGAATTGTGAGGAATAATATTGCGATAATGTCTTGAATCAGCAAAACTCCGAGTATGATGCGCCCGTGCAGGGTATCCAGCTCTTTCTTGTCCGACAATAATTTCACTACGACCATCGTGCTTGAGAAAACAAGCGCGGCGGACAAGTACAATGCTTGAATATTATTGTAGCCTAGGTAGAACGCGAGGAGCGCGGCCGCAATGCCCGTAACGATTATTTGGCCCAAGCCGACTGCAAGGGACGTGCCGCTTAACTCGCGCAGTTTCTTCACGTCAATCTCGAGGCCGACGATGAACAGCATTAGCGCAATGCCCAGCTCGGATAGCACGGATATCGACTGCTGGCTGGTTATTAGGGATAGCCCCCACGGGCCGAGCGCCAAGCCCGCAATAATGTACGCCAAAATCGTGGGCTGGCGCAAGAGCTTGAAAATAAACGCAAGCGAGGTTGCGGCGACTATCGCCAACCCAATGTCGAACAACAAAGCGGATTCCATTTAAGTAAACGTAAAGGAAGATTGGTATAAAAAACTCTCTTGGAGCAATAACAATAGCTTGGTTTTATAGTCATTAGGGGGAATCTGGATTAGCCTAAAACTGAAGGGGGGAGTTCTCCCCTCTGCGGTTAGGAACAAAACCGTTTTAAAACCCTTTTTCGTTAATTAATTCAATTAAAAACCTAGTTAAGATGGAGGGGTTGTAGAATGGTTTCGTACAAGTCTAAAGGCGCTTCGTTGGGGAGCTACGCGTTTCTCGCGGGTTTCGCCCTGGCAATAATAATCGGAGCTGCGACCGCATTAAACATGCTTTTTGGAGACGTTATGGGAATATCCCTGTTGGTGCTCGCGCTGCTTGGGCTAGTCGTAAGCGCGATTAACATTTCGGATAAGGAAGTAGGCGGGTATATGCTGGCCGCAATCGCATTGCTGCTCTCGGCAAACAGCTTTAATTCGCTCGCCGCGGTAATGGGGCCGAAAACCATCGTGTTCGTCTCCGCGTTTATGAACGCGGTAATCTCGTTCGTGGGCCCGGCAACGCTTTTGACCGCGTTGAAGGCAATCTACTCGATTACCCGGGACTAAAAACAAGCAGGGGATTAAACCCCCCGTCGGTTTTTTTCTTTTTATCTTCTTTTTTATTCCCTCAATTTTTTTTCTTTCAGATGGCGCGAGTGCGAAACTATTTATAGCACGCTTGGCGTAGTATACTGGCTATGCCAAAAAATGAAGACTTGCGTTCGACTGTTATTGATGAAGAAAAGCACATTCAAGACGAGATTAAATCGAGGCGGCGCTTTAGGCTGATTTCCGTAGCCGCCATTTTGGGAATACTATGGGCTACTGGCGCGGTCGTCGTCCACTTTTTGGAAGGGTGGAGTTGGGTCGACAGCTTCTACTTCGCGGCAGTCACGCTCACCACGGTCGGCTACGGGGACTTCACCGTGAAAACCCAGTTTGGCAAAATGTTCGTCACCGTATTCCTCCTAGTCGGCGTGGCGATGTTCCTGTACGGAATCAACGTGCTGGCGCAGCACTACGTGCAAAAGCGGGAGGACCAAATCGAGCACTCCCTGCGGCAACTCGAGGGAATAGTCGGCAAGAACAAGGAAAAACGCGCGAGCTTAAGAAAAAGCCTCAGCGGCAAGGAGCCTTGGAAAATCAGGAAGTAACAAAGCAAGAATTTTTTCAAGCAGTTGGAAAAAAAACTAGTTTTCCGTAAACAGTATTTTTTCAATCGCTTTTTTCACCTTCTCGGGCGCGTACTCTAGCTTAATCAGCGTGGTGTGTCCGCGGATTCCCTTCCCCGACTCGACCATTGAAATCAAGCCCAGCATTTCAAGTTCCCCTAGGTACTCGCGGTACCATCGGCTTGTTCTCGGCTCGCGGCCGGTTTTCTTGCACAAGCGGCTGTACTGCTCGTACACTTCCCCCGAGAAGTAAAGCTTCTCCCCATTATCCTCCACTAGGCGCTTGTATGAAACGTCTTGCGCGAGGGTGGCAAGGCCGTACAACAGTATTTGCTGCTGGGCGGGGAGGGTCGAGATGACTTCGTACGCCTTGTCCTCGTCCGCGATTTTCTGCGCGAGCGTAACGTGCTTGTCCAAAACAACTTGGTCTTTTTGCGAGTCCGCGATTTCCCCCGCGCGAAGAAGCAGCAACAGCGCGTAGCGCGCGTCGCCATTATCGGAGGCCGCGATTGCGGACGAGAGGTTAAGCGCGCTTTCCCCAACTGAATTTGGCTTAAAGCCCTTCTTCACGCGCTGCTCGAGAATCCCTTTAAGCTGCTGCGCGTTGTACGGCTGGAAAATAAGCTCTTCCTCGCATAACGAGGACTTGCTTCTCGGGTCGAGGCGCTGCTTGAAGTTAATCTTGTTGCTTATTCCAATCAATGAAACGCATCCCTTGCCCAAGTCGTCGTTGGCGCGCGTGAGGGTGTAGACTAAATTATCCAAGTCCTTCACCGTGTCAATCTCGTCGAGGGCGAGTATCAAGCGGATGTTTTTTTCCTCAACCCAGTCTAACAGCTTTTCGTAAAGCAATGCGAAGCTGTATCCCGTCTTCGCAAAATCCGGGTTGAATTGCGTGATGCACTTTTGTAAGACTTTGTAACGCGAGTCGTAGACCTTGCAGTTTAAGTAAATCACCGCGATTTCCTGCACGCCTTCCGCCTCGAGTTTTTGGAGGACTTGGCGCACGCTCGCGCTCTTCCCCGTGCCGGTCTTGCCGTAGATAAACAGGTTTTTAGCGCGGCTGCCCTTAAGCACGGGGGCGACTGCCTTCATTATCGAAGTGATTTCGCCATCGCGGTACAATAATTGGTCGGGAGTGTAATGCGGGGAGAGCACGCGCTTGTCCAAGAATATTCCTTTCTCGTCGAGAATATCACCAAAACTAGGCGCAACCATTTTCCTACCACGCTTCCACTATTATCTAGTTATGCGTGGTTTAAAAAAACTCTTGTTGAATTTCCCACCGCATTTAGGCGTTGGTTGCGAGCTGCAAGCCATATTTTCCCCACTTTGCAGTGAGTAAAAAGTTTTTTAACGCCGTAGCGTTAAGTAATAAATGCGAGGCAATTGAGGCAATCAAGTGATTTTTGCTGCGAGGAAGTGATTAGATTAAATGGGGTTTTTAGGAAAGTTAAGCAGGAGTTTGGGCGTTAGCGAAGCGCCGGACTTGAACCAGTTAATGGCGGAAGTCGAGGAAGAGCAAAT
>JACRGG010000117.1 GCA_016217775.1 Microcaldota archaeon | reverse complement strand
CTCGTCCGCGACAGCCTCCCCGTTTTGGTCGGACATTACTGCGCGCAAGTTCAGTATTTCCTTCAAGTCCTTAGTTATAGGCGGTTTCTCGCCTATTCCGCCAAGCGCGCTTCCAAGCCCGATGCTTTTCGCGATTTGGCTTAAGTCAAACCCGGTTTGGCTAGGCGGGTTTTCCGCCTGCTGCTGCGCGGTCGCCTTCTTTAATAAAAGCGATGCGGTGCTTCGCTGCGGAATGTTCTGGTAGGAGGTAATCTTGTATGACGGGTCCTTGCACGCCGAAACGTACTGGAACCCTCGGCTCGCAGCCCACGTCTTGCCCATTCCAATCGGGTCGAGTACGGCAAGCGACTTCCACTTGTCCACCAATGTCGCACCAAACTTAGTGTCCTTATTGTGCTCAACCCACGTTCCAATCGATTTTATGACGCCCTCATTGGCGCCTGCAAACGCCTTGCCCCAGTTACCTATCACAAACGTGTTTTCAACAAGGGACAGACCAACGTAAAATTGGTACCAGCGCAAGTTTTTGGTGACTTCAGCCTGGCTGCATTCCTCGTCTTTGGAAAACATTTTCGGGTCGACAATGTTGTTGATGTACAAGTCCATTGCGACTAACCTGATTACGGTAAGCAGCCTCGCGTCCGCAACTTGGCGCGGGTCGACGAACCTCCAAGCCAAGATAGGAGCGATTATGGTTATTCCCTCGTAAAACTGGGACAATTCCTTTCTTCGCATTATCGTGCCGCCTAGCGTCAAGTAGCTTGACTGGACGGCCAGGCTCGTGCGGCCCTTCCCGTCCCTAGTGTCTTCAAAAAACGTCGCTTGGGAATCGCCGCTCCAAGTAGTGCGGATTGCAAACGCGCCATCTTTAGTAGTGAAGGAAGTCTGAGAATTGGTTTCAGTCCCAGTGTCGCCCGGAGTCTGGATTAAAACCACTTTATCTACTCCGAACAGCTTGTTTGGAACCCCTGTTCCAACAAAATCCGAAATCATACTGGTGACGTACCCGCTCATTATCCAATCAGTTCCCCTGCGAAACGCGCTGGCGAAGTCAAAGTCGTTGGCGTAAATCCTCAACGAAGTTCCCTTAGTGCCCGCCGAGTAGTCCCCGGTTAACGTAACCCCGTTTGCGACCTCAAAGCCGTACCGACCTATTCCAAGCCAAAGCATTCCCATCAAAAAGTTCGACATCAGCCGCTGGTTTGCCAGCTTCGCCACGTTGCCCGCCTGCAGAATCTCCTTTTCCAAGCCTTGCCTAAGCTGCGGGTAGGCCGCATAAGGCGCATTCTCTGAAATTCCCTTTGCAAAAGCGGGGTCAAGCCGGAGATTTTGGGCAAGGTAATCCAATTGCGCGTTGGCATTAGGCTGGCTGTTGAACTTGTCTCTCAATTCATTGAATGTGGGAATCTTGTCCGCATATCCCGATGAGGGGTCCCAAAGCCCTTTCGCTTTCAAATACTCATTGTAATCGGCTTCAGTTGCAATTGCAGTAGGCAGCTTGTCAAAAAGCTTTGCGCCCTTCCCAAGCCTGTACTTCGCTTCAACCGCAACAAAATCATAGTATAAGTTTTGGTTAAAGCGCTGTTCAATCTTCTGGGCATCGGTAAGGGCCGTTCCGGGCTGGGAAAACAAGTATTGGGCGTCGAACGACTTGAACTTCTCTTGGTTGAACAAGTAATTCATTTGCTTGATGTCGTTGGCCTTGTCTTTCTCGATTTCCAGCTGGCGCGTGGCAGTGTCAATATCCCTTAACGCGGACAGGCTGAACATTACGCTGACCATAGTGTCCAAGTACATCCACCTTTGGATTAGCCCGACCCATCGCTCGAACATCCGCGGAATCATCAAGTTTCCGTCAAAATTGGACAATTGCGCCCTAAGCACTTGGGTATTCCAGTGCTGCTCCTTCTTGTTCTCCGCGTTCTCGTCTAAGTTAATCAGCAAATCCCTGCCGAGCAGGCTGGTGTAATACGCCTTGCCGCGCATTGATGCAGAGTCAAGGGAGCACTTCTCCGGATTTAATTTCTGCAATTTGTACAAGTCGGTCAAGGCAATCTCCTTTTGGTTGGGCAAAGTGATTTTCATCGACTCAAAGCCCGGCACTTCAACCTCCGTCTTCTTGCTCTTGAAAAAATTCGACAACTGGGTTGAAAAACTGCCTTTGTCCTTCAACTGGCTCTCCAAAAGCCGCGCTTGAGCAACGGTAACCGAGTCAGTCAAATCGACTTTAAGCGCGTCCGCAACTTGCTCGGGCTTTAGCCCGGAGATTTGCGCCAGCTCGTCAACGCTCATAAACTTAGTTGAATCCTCGCCCTTGAAATTATAAACATTGTTTATGACTGTCGGGCTCAAGTCTTTCCTTATTGAAGCCTCGCTTCTGTCGGTGAACTCCGTTCCCGTAAAGCCAAACGCATTGTCCAACAAATTCTGCGACTGCTGAGGGCTCAACGAGCGCACCGTGCACGCGCCGAAGGAATAAATCGTCGGGGAACTTCCTCTAGACGGAATTCCAGCCTGCGCGACAATCGGCTTGGCGGCGGCATCAGGTTCGCTCGATACAGTCGTGCTGACGTCAATTTGATCAATTAGTTTCTGAAGCTCTTCCTCAGTGCGCAAAACATCTTGAGCAGTATTCGCGGGGGCTTGAAAAGCGGGGATTGGTGAGGCGGACGGGGTTGGTTGCGGGAGTGTTGCCGTGGTAGTAGTCGTGGTCGTCGTGGTGGAGGATGAAGTCGAGTCCGCCGCGTAGGAAAATGGGGCGAGGGATTCCAGGAGTAAGAGCAGTATTACTAATAAGGCGAACCCGCGGTTTTTGCTCTCCATAATCAAACAATAGTTTAAGCAATCCAGTGATTAAAAATGCTTACCAAACAAGCGCAAGCGCCTAGCAAACCACGAAGTAGTCAAGGAGGTTGCTTAAAAACGCTGGGGAATCGGTTTTCTCCGGCTGGAAGTTTAAGTAAAGGATTTTCCCAACGTACTTTCGCTCGAAAATAGCTGGGTACTCCCGCCCGTTGATTTCAACGTACGCGAGCTTTGTTACCGCCGCCGAATCCGGGTTCACGTAGGAAAAGCTTGAAGTGAAATTAAAGTTTTTTAATCCGTTGGTGAGCAAGTGCCGAACGTTGGAGAACTTCATTTTCCCGGCTGTTGGAGGCAGGGTGTCGACGTACTCCGAGCCTAAGACCGGCTCAAGGTCGTAGTAGCCCGCGACGGAGGACACTCGCGCCCAATCGCGTATTGCCGCAACATCGGATTTGGACACGTTAGTGTTTTGATCCAAGTAGTCTGTGAATACCTTGAAGTTCTCTGAATTAAAGTAAACCTGCGAGTTGGGTGAGGTAATCCACGGGAATTTCTCGCGCAAATCCGCGTATTTGGGGTCGGTGCGCAGCTTGGTGAAGATTAAGTAAACGTCTTCTGAATCCAAGTACCGGCTGACCAGCGAGTCGCCAACGAGAATCAAGTTCCCCCCGCCGTCCAAGAATTTGCGTATTGCAGACAATTGGCTGGGAGTCACGTTGCGCAACCCCTCGATAATCGCCAAGTCGTACGCCTTAAGCTGCCCGAACGAGAGTTCCTTCGCGGGATAGCGCTCGGGAACGAAATCCGGCTTTTGCCTGCTCAACAAGTTAACGAACGCGTTCGCGTCGCCAAAGCCCGTATTGTCCGAAATGACGGCTACGCGAGTGCGGCTGCCTTCAATCTTGCAGTAGTAATTGCACCAGCCTGGCACTTGCGAGCAGTGCATCCACCCGAACTTGGTGGCGACGAACAAGAGCACGACTACAAGCAGGATTATGACTATGACGTGCGGGAGCTCGCTTAGCAACCCCCCCGAATTTTTTTGAGCGTACTGCACCAAAATCACTACGTATAAAAAGGAGTTTCGCCCTTTAATACAAGTAGATAGTTTTCAATCATTTAAAACTACTTGTCTAAAGCGGTTGTCGTAAAATAACGGTTGGCAGTAAAATAAAGCGGTTGTAGTAAAATAAAAGAGGTTGATGCAGTTTGGCTGAAGGAAAGATTAGCGCGCCGTCAAGCTCGACTGGAATCGTCCGCTTTTACGACGTGGACTCAAGCGCCGTGCTTTTGGACCCCAAGATAGTAATCGGGTTCTCCCTCCTCGTAATCATCATCGAAGTAGCGCTCCAAATTTTTAAGTGAGAAAATGTATACCTTCGCCAAGAAAAAAAGGCCATTGTGCAAAGCCCTCTACTCGGGCCTAGTATCAAACAAGAACAAAAGACGATTTTAAGCCCAGCAGCTGATTAAGCCGCAAGCAAAGAAAATCAAATCGCCGAGTTTTTGCACAAGAAAACAAGAGTATGAGCTATACGAGCCTAGCAAATAGTTTCTCAAAAAAAGACTTTAAGCGCATTAAGTATTTTAGGTATAAGAGAGCAGCTTCGCCTTCTCGCGCAGCAAGGTATTAGTAATTGCTTGGTTGCGGTCGCCCCACTCTGTTACGACGCGGCAGTTAATCTTGCGCAACTCCAGTTCTTTCTTCAATTCCTCGGCCTTTGCCTGCAGGCCCTCGATGGACTCGTCGAAGCTCCCCGAAAGGGAATTGTTATCCATTACCACCAGTAACACTAACTCGCTTCCGGAGTACTCGTCTAATTTAGAGAAGTCCTGGGTGGGGGAATTCACTACCAGCAAGTCAGTCAAAGTAAATCACGCGGTTTAATCAAAGCGGGTTTGTTCGTTATATAGTTTTATATCGAGTAACGAAAAGTCGGCTTAAAAACAGCGCGCTTCCCCTAATCCACTGTGTGTCTTTCACGAAAACTAATCCCCGATTTTTTGCTCGCTCGCATTGCGCGCGCGCCGCTGCAAACCCGCTTTAGCCGCCAATTCAAGAAACTCGTTTTGCGGCAGCCCCATCAAGTTGCTCGACTCGCCGACGAGGGACTCGACGAAGCCAAACTCGACTAATTGCGTGAACTTATAGCCGCCCGCCTTGTCGTACGGATGGGTTTTGTAGACAAAGTCAACCACTTCGCTCTCGCTTAACTCGCGCAGCTTAACCGTGCTTTGCGCGCACTTGGAGTAACTCAACCCGCTTTGCGCGTTTAGAAGGCACAAGCCGGTATAGCCTTCGTGGGATTTTCCGGAGAGGAGGCGTATCATCCGCTTGGCGTCGAGAATGTCCTTGGGCTTGCCTAGAATCTGCCCGCCTACTTCAACTAGCGAGTCCGCGCCGAGAATCCAATTGTTTGGCTTTGACGAAAATTGTCTTGCGACAACGCGCGCCTCCTCGCTCGCGAGTTTAGCGACTAATCGCCTCACGTCGCTTTCGTTCACTGTTGACTCGTCGAAATTAGAGGGAATGACTTGGAAACTAAACCCCAATTCCTCGAGAATCTCTTTTCGCCGCGGCGACGCCGATGCCAAGATAAGCTGCTGCATTAATTTTCACCAAATAAAAAGCTAGTTTTTAGGTTACTAGCTTGAAGACGCCGCGTTTTTTCTCTATTACCTCACCGTTTTCCTTCAGCAACTGGAGGACGGCGATGCACGCGGGCTCGCTTACTTTCGCCTCGCGCGAGATAAGCTGCGGGTCCGCTTCCTTGCCGGCCAGCACGCGCGTGACTGACGGGGCTATCGCGTCGAAAAAATCTCTTTTTAGAATGTAGTACTTCT
>JACRGG010000116.1 GCA_016217775.1 Microcaldota archaeon | reverse complement strand
TGACTGGACGGAATTCATCGAGTGGGACTGGGTTATTTCAAGGCAGAACATTTACGGAACCCCGATACCGTTTTGGCACTGCGGGAAATGCGGGAAGACTTACGAAGCGAAGAAAGAGGACTTGCCGGTGGACCCTGCGTTGGAAAAATTCAAGGGCGCGAAGCAATGCGAGTGCGGCGGGGAGATAATCGGGGAAACCGCGGTGTGCGACTGCTGGGTCGACTCCTCAATCACTCCCCTGATTATAAGCGGGTGGGAGGACGGGGACGCCGGCAAAAGAAAATTATTCAACAAAGTCTACCCCATTTCGCTGCGCCCGCAGGGCCTTGAGATAATCCGCACGTGGGCGTTCTACACGATTTTTAGAAGCCTCGTCCTGACGGGAGAGCCGTGCTTTAAGGACGTGCTCATCAACGGCAACGTGCTGGGGACCGACGGGAAGAAAATGAGCAAGTCCGCCGGGAACTTCGAGGACCCAAACATTTTGTTCGCCAAGTACTCGGCCGACGCGATACGCCAGTGGGCGGCGCTATCCGGGGCTTTTGCTAAAGACAGGCCGTTCAACTACAAGGACATCGAGTACGCGCAGGGCTTCTTGAACAAGTTGTGGAACGCGGGCAAGTTCGTGCAGGCGTCAACCCCGGATTATGACGGGAAGAAAGTCGAGTACGCGGACTTGCGGGCTACGGACAAGTGGATTCTATCTAGGCTGAACCAATTAGTGAAAAAAGCCTCGCTTGCAATGAACGAATACGATTACTACTCGGCTATTACGGCAATCCACTCGTTCGTGTGGCACGAATTGTGCGATTATTACCTGGAGGACGTCAAGTACCGCATTTACGGGAGTGACGCGAAAAGCAAGAAGGCCGCGCAGTACGCGCTTAAAACAACGATGCTGGCCTCGCTGAAATTGCTCGCGCCGTTCGCGCCTTTTGTAGCCGACGAGATTTACAGGGAATTAAGCGGGAAGAGCGGGAGCATCCACGAAAGCGAGTGGCCGGGCGCGGAAGAAGAGTTTATAAACGAGTCCGTAGAGAATATTTGCGCACAACTGCACTCTATTTTGTCGAAAGTGCGTAAGTTCAAGGCGACGAACCAAATTGCCTTAAATGAGGAATTAGAGTCGAGTCAATTACCGGCGAAAGAGAGTTTCATCAAGGAACTGCCTTCAATTGAGGAAGAAATAAGGCAAGTCGGCAAAATCAAGTTGATAGAGCCGAAAGAAGACGCCGATGCGCAGGAAGCTATTGTAGAATTGAAGATGGCGTGAGAAGAAAAAAACGAGAGAAAAAAGCAAGGACAATAAAGTGAGCAAAAAAATGGCGAGATTGCATTCAAGGAAGAAAGGCAAGAGCGGCTCGCAAAAGCCTTTGGAGAAAAAATCGCCCAATTGGCTGGTTGCGGACGGCAGGCAAATAGAGGAAAAAATCGCGGCTTTGGCCAAGGAAGGCAAGCGCGAGAGCGAAATCGGGAGAATCCTGCGGGACACTCTTGGCGTCACCTCGACTAAATTCGTTTTGGGAAAGAAAATCTCGCAGATACTCGCCGAGCAAAAGCTCGCGCCGTCATACCCCGCCGACTTGATTGACTTAATCAGGCGCGCGGTGAACTTGCGCAAGCACATCAAGAGCAACTCTCGCGACACCGCGAACAAGACCAAGCTCGTGCACATCGAGTCTAAAATCAAGCGATTGGTGAAGTACTACCGAGGTAAGAAACTGCCCGCGAAGTGGAAGTACGAGCCGGAGAAGGCGGCTTTGCTCGTCAAATAATTTTTTTAGCGTAAATGCGTTTAGCAAATCAATTGGTGTTTTGAAATGGCCGTGAAGAAAGTAGTGGATTCCTGGAAGACGAAAAAGTGGTTTACGATAACCGCCCCGAATTTTTTGAACAACGCGAAGGTCGGGGAGATTCCCGCGAACGACGACGCGTCGATAATCAACCGCATAATTCGAATTCCGCTCAAGGAAATCACGAACGACTTTTCGCATATGTACACTTCAGTAAAGCTTCGAATCGTTGAAGTGCGCGGGAAGAGCATTTACGCAAAGTTCATCGGACACCAAGTCGCGCGAGAGTACATCCGCACCCTGATTAGGCGAAACAACAGCTTCATCGAGCTGGTGCTGCCGGTGAAAAGCAAGGACGGCGTGGAGTTCACAGTCAAGATAATCTCAATCACTCAAGTGAAGGCCTCAACGCAGCAGAAAAGGGCGGCGAGCAACGTGGTCGCGGCGTTCTTGAAGAAAAAAACTTCTTCAACCGAATTCGGGGAATTCATCAAGGAAGTCTTGTTCTCGAAATTAAGCGCGGAGCTGAACAAGGAATTAAACAAGATAATCCCGATTAAGAAAACCGAGGTTTGGAAAACCGAGTTGAAGGAAGAGTTCGACACTCCCCAGGCGAAAGCCGATGGGGCGGGGGGCGCGCAAGAGGGAAAAACCTCTCCAGGCGATGGCCATGCCCAATCACTGGACGAACAAGCGCCGGCGCAAGCCGGGGAACAAAATCCGGCCGAATCCCAAGAACAGCTTACTGAAGAAGAAATCGCTAGAACGCCGGCTTAAGGATTAGAACTAAATATTTTTTCACTAATTTTTTAAGGACTATTTTTAAAGAGAGTAAAAATTATTTCCTGGATTTCTTGGCCGCTTTGCGGCGCAGCCTCAAGTCCTGCTCCTTTAACGGCTGCAGGAAGTGCTTTAGCCTAAAGTACACGCCGAGGAAGAACAAGAGCATTACGAACAAGCGCGCGAGTATCGCGAAAAACTTGTATAACTCTTCGCCGCTAGTGTCGAAGAGAATCTCGCTCACTTCCGCCAAGCCAAGGAGGATGCCTCCCATTAATACTAGCCAAAACCCTTCGGTTCTCCTAATGCCCTGGTAGAACGCGGCAATCGCGTAGAGAATTAATATTGGAGTGAGGATTATCGTCGCGACTTGAAGAATGAATTCGGCGAAAGCCAAGTGAGCCATACGATTAAGCTAAACGCTAAGTTAGTATAAAACAATAGTGGATTGAGAAATTAGTTTGAATTAAGCTTATTGAATTCCCTGTTTTTCAACCAGTCCCTTTAGGGTTTCGGCGATGTGGGGTGAGTTGAGCCACAAGCCCACTTCGTCCTCTGGCTGCGTTTCGTGCGGAGTCAAAAACAACAGCGCTTGGTCGTCCGCTACGACTAATCGGGACGGGAGGTCTGTGCTCAATTGCCTGCCGAGCTTTTGCGCTAGGGGGTGCTTGAGCGTGCTTAACACGCTGATTTTCACCCCGCGCCCCTTGGCTTTTTCCAAGAGCTTGCCGTGCTCGCCGAGTTTTCTTGAAAGCGAGTCGCCGGCTGCTGCGAGGATTACGTGCTTTTTCGAGTCTGCAATCATTGAAGCAAGCTTTGAGTAAATCGATTCGCGCCCCTTGAGCGTCCAAACGTTTTCCTCGACCCCGTACTTGGTTTGCGGGAGCGAAGAGCTGATTTTTGAAGACAAGTCGGCGGATAACTCCTCGATTTTCTTCAATTCGTCCTGGAGCGAGAGGGCTTTTTGCTTCTTGAGGATGCGAACCGCCTCGCCTATTTCCAGCGAGCGGTACTTGACCGGCCTGCCTTGCTGGACTGCCACAAAGCCCTTGTCTTGAAGCGAGGATAAGACGTCGTAAACGCGCGGGCGCGGGAGTTCCGCGTGCTCGCTTATTTCCCCAGCGGTGTTCGCGCCGGTAGTGCATAAGGCGAAATAGGCTTTGGCCTCATACTGGTTTAATCCGAGCCTGCGCAGGCTGTTTAGCACGTCAGGGTTTTGGGGCATGACAATCCTAGTATTCACACTTTGCGCGCTTTTAAGCCTATCATTATCGTTAACATTGGACAAGAGTAACATCTCCGTCTGCTGACATTGAATTAAAGTGAAAGAACCAATATATAAACATAGCTACTTGTCGTTACTGCAAAATAGTAACAAGCAAAAGCCTTTTATATGGGTAATTACTCTGTAGTAGTAACAGGTGATAGTTTTGAAGGGCTTAGTGGATAGGGTCATTCTTGGAGTAATCAGCTTCGCGATATTGCTAGCCTTAGTCGGCTCAATCTCTGCCTTCAGCTTAGGGGTTGACTCCGACGCGGTGAGCTTCACGAGCACGACTACCGCAGTTATTCACGCGACTGTTGCGGACGCCAAGTACGGCGACACTGTCAGGCTGTCGGCCGACTTGAATTCATTAAGCGGCTATTTTGACGAATCAACCTTGTTCATCAGCTCGAATGGCGCCAAATCGACTAATTTGAGGGTGCAGGCGAAAAACCAGTGCGTTATTGGAAGCGATTACGTCACAGTATACGCGCAAATATGCGACGGGACGGACTGCCAGGTTGCATCAAGGCAGGTAAACGTCGAGGTGAGGCCAAGCGCTTCAAGCTCTTGCTCAACTTACACTAAATTAAACAAGCAAACCTTGCCCGAAACGGGTTTTTCGTGCGGGGAAACGGGGTGCAACGCGGTTGCAAGCTCGATTTCATACACTAGCTATTTTGACCCCACGGTATACGTGTTGTCAATAAGAAAAGCATCAGAGCGGACTTGCTCGAGCACCGGGGCTTGCTACTACCAGCAATTAAACCCAAGCGGCCAAGTGCAGTTGGACTATAAGATAATCAACTCTGGGCCGCAGGGGGACTTTAGGCTCCGCGCGGTAACCAACGAGGACTCGCTTAAAGCGGTCTTGAGCCAAACAAAATTAAGCCTGCAAAAATTCGATGAAAAACAGTTTTACGCAACCCTCTACGCGGACAACGCAGCGGCGGGAATGCACAAGGTAACGATTCAAGTGCTTAAGGACAACGCGGTTGTCGAAGAGTACGAAGAGTTCATTGAAGTGCGCGGCGCGTACAAGGCGCAATTGGCGATTTCAAACATTGGCGCAAGCGGACTGACCGCGAGCGCGTGCAGCCAAAACGGGTTTGCGGCGTTAAACGGCGAGTTGACAAACACCGGAATTGCAATTGATTCTTATTCAGTAACCGCTAGCGTAAGCGGGTCGATTGTTTCGCCAAGCGTTACTTTCAGGCTAAAGCCGGGGCAAGCGCAGGCGTTCAATATTCTCGTGCCAATCAGCAAATTAAGCATTGGCGAGAACAGCGTCTTGTTAAGCGCTAAGAGCATTAACGTCGAGGGAAAAGGCGTTGCGAAGGTGATAGTCTCGCCGTGCGCGACTAAAACAATCGACTCAAAGCAGGAAGTGAAGAACGAGAAGACTCTCGTGAGCGCGGTTGTCAAAAACGATTTCAACACGACGCTGAAAAACGTCGAGGGAAGAATAACTGGAATTCCGGCGAATTGGACTGTTGCATCAAACTCGTTTGACTTGGGCGTTGGCGAGTCCAAAAACTTGAGCGTAGAGATTACTGCGGCTACAAGCGAGCCCGCGGACAAGCCGATTCTAGAAATTCTAGCGGGCGGGCAAGTGATTGCGTCAACGCAACTGCCTGCGATTAATTCGGGGAATCCGCTGACTGGATTGTTCACCGCAATCGGGGGAATCAACTTGGTTTACGCAATTCTGGTAATCGCCGCGCTGGCGATACTGGGGCTTTACTCGAAGAAATTCAGGCAGCAAGACGAAACCGAGGCGTACAAGCAGAAAATCAGGTCGCTAACCTTGGCGAAAAGCTCGCTGAACGAGTAAAACCAATTTTTTCTCGTCGATTCTAGCCGCTTGTTTTTTTCTTATTCTTTTTTATTTCACCAACTAGCTCAAGCCACGCTTTGGTTTCCTTCGTCAACGCCACTGTTTGCTTAAGCCAGTCTATCGTCTGCTTCGAGTGAGGCTTGCCAAAAACGTGCAGGTCGTGCAAGTACACTTCCCCATTGTGCGGGTCAGTCCCGTAGTTTTGCTCAAAAAACACGTCGCTGCCGCGAACAAAGCGGAAAGTCGGGTGCGCGAGCTTTAGCTTGTCTAATGGAGAGCTAAAATCCAGTTCGGGCGAGTTGTAATCGCCGCGTT
>JACRGG010000120.1 GCA_016217775.1 Microcaldota archaeon | reverse complement strand
ACCGCTATGCCTTTGACGGTAAACGTTTACGCAACCAAAGTGCTTCTAGCGTTGTGGAACGAGTCCCCGACTGCAATGATTATAGACAACGCCCAGGCAGCGGATTCATTCAAGGCATATTTCAACTTGCTTTGGAAAAACGCCAAGCAGTAAAGGCAAAAACAGTTTTTGCTAAGCCCTTGCTTTCGCCCATTTTTCTTCAAAAAACTTTTTGTAAGACTCGTACACCGACTTGCTGCTTATTAGAAAAGCCGTCTGCGGCTCATCTAGGTCGAGAATCATCACGTTGTTTTCGTAAAGGGTTATTCCTGTTGGGGCGAACTCGCGCAGGAAACGGATTTTAGTCAACGGAACATCGTGAAAAATCTTTTTAATCACCTGACGGCAATTATCCAAGGCAAGCAACCTCACCCGCACGCCCTTCGCCGCGCGGCGCAAGTGGTAATTGCGCAAAAACAAGATTATTTTCTCGTCAAACAACGCATCGTTGGGGAACTGGAAGACGCAGTACTCCCCGCCTTTTTTCAGTGTTGAAAGCATTTGGTTAAACGCCGCCTTAAGCCCGTTAGCGCCCTGAAAAACACTAGCTGACTGTTTCACAAAACCCTCTTTCTGCCTCTCGCGCAAAAGCGGGAGGAATTCGTTAAACCGCCTTTTCTTCTCCTCCAAAAAAACCAGGAATGACTCCGGGTCCTGGGCTTGAAAGAATTTCGTCTTCCCGCGCAAAATAAAGCCAACCAAGCCCTTTTCCAAAAGCGAGCCGAGCACGTGGTAGACAGTGCTGCTTTGAAGGTTGGTGGAATCAATTATTTTCCCGCTTTGGCAAGAGCCCTTCTCAAGAAGGCACACGTAAACGCGCGCCTCGGCATTGGAAAGCCCCAAGTCCTCAAGCACGCTAGTGTCCACGCAGAATAAGTGAACAGCGTGCAATAAAAGACTTTCCAATACTGGAGAGTAAGTTAAGTTAAGGCGGGTTATTTACTGGACTGCCTATGGAGCAAGAGAATGCAGTGAAAATGCAGGCGGACGAGTTTCAAGACTCTATCTTAAGGGCTGTAGAACAGCACCCCGCGCCGTACTTGATTAAGCTGCGCGGATTGGATTACGCGATGTTCCCAAGCGTCTTCAACCCTAATTACGCCAAGCCCGCGCTTTTCCTGCTTGAAAATTTAGGCGTGAAAAAAGGAGATGTTGTCTTGGATCCTTTTACTGGAAGCGGGGCGGACGCGGTTTTCGCGGCGTTGGAAGGCGCGAGCAAGGTAGTGGCTATAGACAAGTTCACGATGCCATTTTTGTGCACTAAGTACAACGTTGAACAACTGGGATTGGCGGACAAGATTGACGTTAGGCAAGGGGATTTGTTTGAGCCGTTAGAAGCGGAAGAAAAATTTGATTTGATTGTGGCAAACCCGCCTTTTAGGGAAATGAACTCGAAGACGAGCTTGGAGTCCGCAATGCGCGACGATGGGTACGAGACGCTGAAAAGGTTTTTTAGGCAAGCCAAGAACCACTTGAAGGAAAACGGGCGCATCCGCTTGGTTTTCGCAGACGTTGGCGACATGAGTTTCTTGGAGAAACTCGCGGCAGAAAACGGGTTTGAGTCAAAAATCGTAGCGCAGACTCTTTACGCGTCGAGTGTTAGGATTCACGTTTACGAAATGACTGTTGCCTAGAAAAACGCGGTTCCTAGAATTGCGTGAGCAAAAACTCGTGGAGGGGAATGAAGGAAATTTCCGTCCCGCCAAAGTCAACGCGCTTTTTCTGCGTTTTTGTTATGAGAATGCCTTGCGGGCACTTGAATTTCTCGCAAAAGGCGATTAGCTGCTTGGCGTCCGCATCCCCGACCTCGTTTTGGTACTTGCATTCTATTGGAAGAAGCTTCTTTTGGGTCTTTAGGACGAAGTCAACTTCCTTGCCGTTCTTCCAGTAGTACAAGGCGTAGTTGTTCCTCGCCGCCGCCTCGTGCAAGTGCTTTGCCGCAGCGGACTCTATGGACAAGCCAGTCTGCTTTTCCTCCTTTAAGAGGGCGTTCCTCATCCCGGAATCGCTCAAGTCCAGCTTAATGTTCTTCTTGAGGACCTTCTCGCCGGAAGGCGAGTAAAACCTCCTCTCGTAAGCCAAGAAGGCCTCCTTGAGGTAGGAAACGTATTTCTCCGCAGTCTCAAAATCCGTTTTCAGCGACTGCGCTATCGTATTAGTTGACAAGCTTTGCGACTCAAGCGACGCAATCAAGTACAGCAATTCCTCGAGTTTCGCTGGATTGCGCACTTCATACAGCGAGGCGATATCGTCGTAAATCGCCTTCTTCATCACGTCCTGAACCAAAAAATTCTGCCACACCGGGATGTTTTTCACTTGAAACCACTCGGGGTACCCACCCGCAAGCAAGTACTCGTCCAAAGCCCGCCTTACCTCAAGCTCGACCGAGCCCGTTTTTGAGCTAAACTCCAGGAATTCGGCGAAAGATAAGGGAGCGACGAAAACGTCGTACATCCTGCCAAGAAGCGATTCCTTAGAGCCTCTTTTAAGCCGTGCCGCCGAGCTTCCTGAAACAACGAACTTAGTCTTGTATTTCTTCTCAAAATAGCTTTTCAGCCACAGGCTCCAGCCGTCAGCTTTCTGGATTTCGTCAATGAACACGAACGACGCCTGCTTTGAAGGGCTTTTCTTCAAAACGTTGCCGTAGTACTCCTCCAAAACCCTGCCGATAACGTCTTTCCCACCGCCGCCAAACAAGGGGTCGTCAACGGAAAAAAACAGTATGCTCTCCGGCCTTACCCCCGAATCAATCAAGTGCTGCATTGTTTGGTACATTAAAGTCGTCTTTCCAGTGCGCCGCGGCCCGATAATGCGCACTATCCTATTGTACTCTAGAAGCCCGATTACCTGCGCCAACGCCTTTCTTTTAGTAGGCGGGCACAACTCCCTGCGCACGCGCCCCTCCCTCCAAAACGGGTTCGACCTCTCCAAAGCCTCGCGCAATTCCATAAGATAATTAAAATAAGCAGAGTTATTTAAATATGTTTTGGTTATAACCGAAACAAACGCCTGTTTTCATTTGGTTATAACCGAAACAAAAAACTGGCCGGCAAAGGCACTTTTAAGGCAAGAATAGCCCCCGCGCAAACCCTTTACGCGCCGGACGCTAGGATTCTCGTTTACGAAATGACGGTAAAAATAACCATTTAGTTGAGTAGTGGTTTTACGAGGCGAAATCGCATAATTCTCGCTACAAAACTAAACTCTTACGAAAAAATGTTTTTTATAGTTAGAAACCCTAAAACCAATACGGGAACAATTATAGTAGAAGATATGGATCACGTTAAGCTAAAATTCAAGAAACCGTAAGAAAATAGCGAAGCTAATCTTTTAGGACCGCGTTGTCGCGCAAGTTTTTTTTCACGACGAGCCCGGGGTAGACTAGGCAGTTTTTGCCGATTATGATTCCCGGGTTTATCGTAACGTTAGCGCCCGTCTTTGAGTTTGCTCCAATAAAGCAGCCTAGCTTGGTAGTGCCGGAACTTACTTTCAGCCCGCCCGCAAGGATTACTTTAACCGGCTTGGCGTCAAAACGGTAGTTTGCTAAAATAGTGCCGCCGCCCAAGTTCACGTTCTGCCCGACAACCGAGTCGCCAACGTAATTAAAGTGCGGAGCCGCGCTGCCAGAAAGCATCAAGCTGTTTTTCACCTCGCTTGAATTCCCGACTACGCACTTGTTGGAAATAAACGAGTAAGGGCGGATGAACGCGCCGGGGCCGACAACGCAGTTTTCCCCAATGAACGCCGGGCCTTCGATTCTAGAGCCGTTTTTTACAAGCGAGTTCTTGCCAATGAAGACCTTACCTGTAAGTACAGCGCCCGTCTCGACTTTGCCTTTTTTTGCCGGCTTGAATTTAGTTGAGGAGAAGAAAGCGTTTTTTTGCTCTAGCGTCTTCCAAAAAAAGTTCGTTGCCTTCCAACTT
>JACRGG010000118.1 GCA_016217775.1 Microcaldota archaeon | reverse complement strand
GACCGAACTCCACTGCTTTGACTTGCGGTTGGCTGTCTTCTATTTCGAATTTTGGTTTTTTTCTAATAAGCTTCAATACTTTTTTCCCATTAAGGGCTAGCCGTGGTGATTTTCTTCCCAACCACTTTAGAAAAAATGGGTTTCCGCCTCTTTTTGCGCCTCCGAAATGTGGCGCGTAATACGTGACGATATTCCTGCCGATTTGTTCAGTCTTCCACAATTCCTTCATATTCTATTGTTGTGGAAATGGCAATTTAAATCCAGTTTACCAATCGTTTCTGCCCGATAATCTGGCTTCTCTTCTTGTACTCGCCTATGGGGTTAGTTACCTTGGTTTCAACAAACCCTAGCGAGTCCTCCAAGTTGTTGAATATTGCGGGAGGCTGCCGCAAAGCGTTCTTCACGTTCTCGCGCACTTGCCAAACGCCTAGTGGAACCGAGTACCCGCCGCCAATTTCCCTGAAGACTATCGCCTTGGCTTGTTTTCTCATCTTCAAAAGCGATTCGCTTACAGCAAGGCGCGCGGCGTAATACCCGCCCACTTGGCTTGAGGCATAATCCTTCCTCCCGTAGTACCCCTCGTACTCCTGGGTAATCCACGTCTCGTTTTTCTCGCTCAAATTCCAGTTAGTCCCCCGCCTCCACGCCTCGAATTGCTCGAACTCGAACGCCCCCGGAATCAGCAGCACGCTAAAGTAATTGTCCAAGAACACACTCGAGTAAACCCTGTACTCGTTAAGCGCCGCGCACTCCTTTATTCTCTCAATATTCTCGTCCGCCAAGTTCTTGTCCACCGCGGTTATCGACCAGCGCGTTGGAACTATTTTCTTGTCCGCCCCCAATAGCCCGAGGGAAAATATTTTCTCCAAATAATAATAGTCCAGCCCCTTGCGAGACAATTCCCCCAGCGCCGTTTTCGCGCTGACCCTCTCGTTAACAAACTCGTCGACTTTGCGCGGAATGCCGGGGTTTTCCGCCAGGGTTAATTTCCTCGTATTCCCGCTCGGCCCGTGCGGCTCCTCGACTTGGTTAAAGCTTTGCGTAAAAAAAGGCTTTTTCTCAAACTCGACTTCAACATCAACCGGTTTTACGCTTAAACTCACGTCCTGCAAGTCCCTTACGTGCTTGTCCTGCAAGTCTCTTACGCCGAAAACTTTTTTCCCTCGCACTAGGTTCGTGCGCATCAGGATTATCTTCTCGTACTCAAGGCCAAACCACTTGTCGGGGGAACTGGTCAAAAGCTCTTCATCGCCGACCGCGCTTACGAGCGGGCCGAGGTTAACGCTAGGGTATCCTCGGTGGCCTACAAACGCCTGTGCGGACGGGCCGAAAACAGTCTGCTCAACCCTTGGAATGGCAAGCGGCTGCGACAGGATTTTTTCCAATAGCGGAGAGCGCTTTATTTTCATTCTTTTCCTTCCCGTTCTCTATGATTGGTGCGTTGGGCGTATTATATTTTTTTCCCAACCCGTGTTCCGCCGCGTTTCCAAGGCAAAACGGCTTTATAAAGCCCTCCAGAAAACTTTTTTCCAACAAGCCGCCAAAAAACTTGTTTTTTTCTTGAAAATCGCTTAAAATGAGTGAAAAAACGCTGAAAACAACTGTTTCCTTCGTTAGCGGTAAACCGCCAGAAAGCATTTTCCTTTCCTTCCCTTGATTGGCTATTTTCAAGGCTTTTAACAGCCCCTTACGCCATAAAAGACTTATAAAAGACATTTACAAGACGCGTTGTTGGTTTAGTAAAACCTGTAAAAGACACGGCAAAAACATAGGCAGTTTTCAAGTTTTTCAAAAAAATTTGTAAAAGACTTATATGGGGCTTACAAGAGATGCGGAATCGCAAGTCTTTTAAATGGCTTTTACGTGGCTTTCTTAAAAGACGTGTAAGGGACTAAGGGAGTTTTGAACTGAAAATGGACGGCGATTCTGCAAAAGTATTTTCCGCCAAGGACAATATGCTTCAAATGCTTAGCTGGGCCGATAATCCCTTCATCAAGGACTTGCGCGTGTCCGACAAGGAAAATTTCCTCAAATACTACTCTCCTTTCGAGGCGAACGCGATTTTGGAGAAGCTCGCGTTCGACTCCAAGGCTTGCTTGTTTCTCGGCCCAAAAGGGGTTGGAAAAACTTCCGCTCTTTACTTTGTCGACTACTCCCTTCCGCAAAAGGATTTCATTCCCGTAATGTTCAAGCAGCTTCCCGAAAGCATCGAGCAGCTGGCATTGGAAAGCGGGCTTTTCGAGAGGGAAAAGTCACTGCTTTCAAAAATATTCGGGGCGTTCTCGAAAAAACGCGAGTTCACCCGCGCGGAATTAATTGACGGGCTCAAATCCTTTGACAAGAAAATAGTTTTCTTTTTCGACGAGGCGCACTTGGTGAAAAACCGGGGGATGTATATGGAGCTAAAGTACCTCCTCGACGAAGTGCCTAACCTGCGGATGGTGTTTTCCGCGCTTGGCGCGGACGAGTTCCCGGATTCCTTGATGCACTTGATTGGGGAGAAAAACGTTTTCGTGCGCAAGGGATTCTCCCGCGACGAGATGCTAGACATTATTTCGCACCGCATAAAGGCGGTCGGGGGCAGCGGCTTGAAGCCGTTTAACTCGGAAATAATCGACCGCGTGCTTACCGAGCAGAATCTTCTCACTCCGCGATATGTTTTCGACGAGCTCAATTCTTATTTGGCGAAGCTTGCCTTGGACGGCAAGCTGCCTGATGCGGAGGACGGCGCGCTTCTTGGCTCGTCCGACCCGATTGTCCAGGCGGTTAAATCGCGCGGCGCCGCCGAGGACGTGCTGAACACCTCTAACGCGGATTGGTGGGTTAGCCTCTCGCCAAGCCAGCAGGTGATTCTCGAACTGCTTTTATCAAGCGGGGACGGACTGACGCTAAACTCTATTATGGGCAAGACGCGCCTTTCCCAAAACACTGCGTTCAACGCGCTTTACCAGCTTCGCGGCGCGGACGAGGCTGAAATAAAGCGAAAGCCCGCGGTTCCGTTTCCATTGATTTCCGTTGACGCGAAGCTGGTGGGCGGGCGAAAGAAAAACGTTTACTTTGCTTCCGAGAAAATCAGGAATTTGTTTACAATGCATTAAAAAGGTGAAATAAGCATGGACTCGGATGATTACAATTCAAAACCGCTGTCGGCGGTATTTGCGGAACTGGGGCAATCGAACCGCTCGTACCGCTTCTCAAGCCTCGGCGGGCGGACGATAATCTGCGTTGACGGGCTTATGCATTCGCTTAAGAAAAGCGTTTTCTAGAAAAAAACAGTTTTATTTGCTTTGCCGAAAATCTGTGGTGGGTTTTCCTCGGCGAAGGTTTTTGAGTGGGTGTGGTTGTAAATGAAGAGAACTCTTAGTTTGTACGATATGGACAGCATCCTGCGAAGCGCGGGGGCAGACAGGGTGAGCGAGTGCGCGTCAGACAAGTTGGCGGAACTCCTCGAGGACGCCGCTGGGCAATTGGTGTTTGAGGCAAAGCTCCTAGCGCGCCACGCCGGGCGGTCTGAAATCAGCGCGCGGGATATTTACCTAGCCGCGGATTTCATCAAGGCGCGCGCATAAAGCCAAATGCGGCCCTCCCGCCGGGCTTTTGTGTTGTTTCGTTATCTTTAAATTCCCGCCTTTAGTAAAGCACTCTTGTAGAAAACGCGTTGTTGGAGTTGAGTGTTCTAATGAAGATGTCCTTGCACCAAAATATTTTCGTAATAGTGCTGCTTTTGTTCGTGATTTATATGGCGGCTAAAGTGCTTACCTTCCGCACCAACCCCACGAGCGCCCTAGCGGACTTGGAAATGCTCGTCTACGCGTCAAGCGCCACCCTGGGCGTGTTTATGTTCTACGTCTATTATATGCTGAACCAAATCTGGGAAAAGCAGGACGAGCAGCCGGCAAG
>JACRGG010000021.1 GCA_016217775.1 Microcaldota archaeon | reverse complement strand
TTTAGGCGTTGACGCTGCCGCAAGCGAGTTTTACAAAAACGGGAAGTACTCGTTTGGCGGCAAGGCGCTTTCCGCGCAAAAACTGGGCGAAAAATACGCGGGCTGGACCAACGAGTTCAATGTTAAGTCTATTGAAGACCCGTTTGCCGAAAACGATTGGGGGGAATGGGCGCGGTTTATGAAAAAAACTAGCGTTCAAGTCGTCGGGGATGACTTGGTGTGCACGCGAAAACAATTGGTTGAAAAGGCAGTGGGGCAAAAAGCGGTGAACGCGGCCATAATCAAGTTAAACCAAGTTGGGACGATTACCGAAGCCCTTGAAACGCTTGATTACTGCTTCAAGCACAATATTGCGGCAAGCATTTCGCACCGCGGTGGGGAAACCAACGATTCGTTCATAGCGGACTTTGTTGTCGGGACTGGGGCCGGCCAATGCAAGTTCGGCGGGCTAAGCCGCGGGGAGAGAATCGCCAAGTACAACCGCCTGATGGAAATTTACGGGAAGGAAAAATTTGGTTACGCTGGAAGAAATTTTGCACAAAAATATTGTTGAGAAAACCAATTATTGAAATAAAAACAAATTATGCGGGGGTAGGGGGATATGGCGCGGGAAAGTATGGAAAACGCGATTAGGATATTGGGGGTCGAACCGCACGTCAGAGAAATAATCCTTCCAAAAGAAAGAAATTTGCCGGAAGCAGATATGCGGCTGTTCAAACCCGAAAACAAGGCGTTGGTTGAATCTGCAATCAATGCAATGCGCTTTTTTCTTGAAAGCCACTATATTACAGATACTTTTAGGAGCCACGAAAGGCGGCAAAAATGGGAAAAAAAATTGCTTAGGCAAAACAACGGCCAGCGGATTGCACTCGAGCAAGCGCTATCCGGAAACGGCTTGAGAATAAACAATCTAGCACTTCCAAATATGGCCGCCCAATTGTTAGCCGAGTCATACCTCAGAAGAACCCCAAAAACTATGCAATTGACGAACAGCGTACTCCATTTTAAGAAAATTGAGCCGAGCGTATACGCGGCTATGCCTATGGATGAAAAAATTGCCAGCGCTAACGATTTGAAGAACAAGGTAGCGCGTTTGCTCGAACACCTTGGGAAAAAAAATAAAGCAAGCCGCAGATTGCTTGTCGCGAGCCGGTAAGGTTTGGAAAAAAATGTTTTGAAATGGGATTGAATAAAATGGGTTGCTTGCTTATTATTTTCGACGGGCTGGGGGACAGGCCGGTTCCTTTTTTCTCGAACAAGACTCCGCTTGAGGCGGCGCACACGCCTAACCTGGATTTTCTCGCGTCCAAGGGGGTTTGCGGGCTGATGGACTCGATTGGCGTGGGCGTGCGGCCTGCGAGTGACACCGCGCACTTGAGCATTTTCGGCTTTGACCCGAAAAAATACTATTTTGGCCGCGGGGTGCTCGAGTGCATTGGATTGGGAATGGACGTGCGAAATGGCGACGCTTGCTTTAGGGTGAATTTTGGGACGATTAACTCCAAGAAAATAATCATAGACCGCCGCGCCGGGCGGATTGACGAAACCGGAAAGCTTGTTGACTCGCTTAACAAAATAAAGTTGTCTACCGGAATCAAGGTAATTGTTGGAAAAGGAGTTCAACACCGCGCGGGGGTGTTGTTTCGCGGAAAAGGCATTTTGGCGAGGGTTAGCGATGCCGACCCGCACGAGGAAAACAAGCCAATGCTATCCTGCAAGCCGTTGGATGGCTTTGTTGAGGCAAGGCTGCTGGCCGATTCGGTTAACGAGTTCGTGTCAAAGGCCAACGCGGTTTTGGCCAACCACCCGCTTAACAAAAAAAGGCGGGCGCAAAAGCTATTGCCCGCCAACTGCATTCTCCTACGCGGCGCGGGCAGCTTGGGTGAAATACCGTCGTTCAGGCAAAAGTGGGGCTTGAGCGCGTCGTGCGTTGCTGGCGGGAAATTATATAAGGGAGTCGCGAAATTGGTTGGAATGAAGGTAATTGACGTTCCAACCGCCACTGGAAAAGCAGAGACTGATTTTAAGGCAAAGGTTGACGCCGCTGTGAAAGCCCTTAAGTCAAGCGATTTTGTGTTCCTCCACTTTAAGGGAACTGATTTGATGGGTGAGGATGGGAACGCGGTTGGGAAAAAAGATTATTTGGAGAAGGCCGACCGCCACCTGGGCGTCTTGCACCAATTGTCTAAAGAACACTTGATTGTAGTCACCGGCGACCACTCCACTCCCTGCGAGCTTAAAGCGCATTCCGGGGACCCGGTTCCAATAGTTTTCTCGGGAAGGGGTTGCCGCCGCGACCACGTAACGCATTTTAATGAAAGGGATTGTTCAACCGGCGCGCTTTGCAGAATTACGGGCTTGCAGGTAATGAATGAAGTGCTTAACGTCCTGGGGCGCGCGCCGCTTTACGGGGACTAATTTTTTTCAAGCCTTTTTCTGCCAAAAACCCAATTATTTTCGCAAACTCCTCGGAGTATTCTCTGGAAAAGCGGGCTATTCCCTCTTTTGTTATCTTCGGGTGGTTCAAGTACTTTCTTAACTCATCTAGCCGAGTTGCGGCGTCTGTGCGCAGTGACGCGCCAATTGTTTGTTCTTCAGTCCGTCGGGCGCCAGGGTTTCCCCTGCAATAATACTCTACCAACAGTTCGTTTGGCTGCAATGTAAAACGGGTTGTTTCGGCTATTCGCGGATGGCGGGGGTTCCTCGTATCGGATGCGGTTTCGTAATCGATTCCAGTAGCGTTTTCTTCCAGTGGCGTTCCGTGAAAATTCACTATCGGAACTTCAAACCCGGCTTTCCTTATTTTTTTCAATATAGGGTCGTCCCCGAGGTGTGGAATTGTTTGTTTGATTCTTCCCGCTTTCATTCCTGGCATTTTCTTGAAGAAACCCTGCGGAGTCAAGGCGCCGGGTATTGCAAGGACTACCGCGCCTTTTTGCTCCCATTCCTCGTGGTGTCGGTTGGCAATATTGAGCGAACCTTCGTTAGGGTGTCTTCCAGCCAGAATTATTACCCTGCGCTTCTCGCTTGGCACGCCGTGCAGCCGCGCAATTGCTTGCGCAATGGTTTTTTCCTTGATTATCATTTCAATATTTTCTTTTGTATTCCGCTTTTTTTCTACCTTTTTCTTTCCCCCTTTCCCTTATTAATGGAAGTGAGGGGGGTCGGAGTTGTCTAGTGGGGAAGTAGGGTTTAGTGTTGTTTGTCTTGGGGCGGTTCGGGGGTTTTGTTTTGGTAGCAAGGCTTAAAACCAAGTTTTGAGTTCTTAATTTTATGACTGAAAACAATGTTGTTAGCGAACTCGAGCGGGAAGCACGGTTGAGCGGCGAGAAGGATGCGGGCGGAAACGGTGTTTCTTCGGCAAAAAAACAATCAAAACGCACGGGCAAGACGGCCGAGCACTACAAGCGCCAAAAGTCAATGAGTTACGCGTACTTTCGCGTAAAGCAAGACGAGTTGGGCAAGATTAAAACCAGCCAATTCACCATCTACGATTTCATCAGCAACTCATTCAGCTTTTCCTCCACGAAAAAAGAGCTTACAATCAAGGTGCTGGAGGCGCTTAAGAAAAAGCCAATGACTTTCCTCGAGTTGTGCGACTTCCTGCAGGCGAAAAAAAGCACGCTCTACCTTCTTTGCCTCGCCTTGGCCCGCAGCGGCTTGATTGACCGCGAGAACAAGCGCAAGCCCTTTCACTTAAGCACGAGTTTTTCAACCGTCCTGCGCGAGTACTCGTACTGGTGGGAGAACTGGGTGCGAATCTCGACCGCAAGCGAATGAGTTGTGGAGTCAAGCCGGGTGCTTTGGGCAAAAATATGGTGGGTGCGTTATCAAATGGCGGGTATTTCGTTCTTCTTGGAAAAAACACGGCGAGTACAATGCACTTGCGCAAACACAGCTTCGCCCGCATTTTGAAGAGGCATTCAAGCAATCCGGTTTGGGCGGCTTGGATGAAAGCAAGCGGCGGGTTGTCCGTACGGCTTGCTTCAAGCACTTCGCGTCGCTTTTGGCCGCCCGCGATAATTTGGCTGAAATAGAGGCGCAGATTGATTCGCTGGAGGACGCGAAAAAACCCGAAGAAGTTTTACCCGCCGCCGCGGCGAAAGCCACAAGGCGCTCAAAAACAAGGAATTCAACCTACCCGGCCAAACAGCGCGAGAATTTGCTTTCATTGCGCGCCGAGGCGACAACTCGTTTTAGGGTGTTTCTCAATCATCCCGATTCTATTGAAAAACACGTTGGGAGTCAAGAGGCGGCGCGGTTTTTTTGGAAGAAGCTCGCGGCACTACGCTCTGCCGCCGTTCAAGCGCCAAAAAAGCCTTGAGCATATGTTTTTCTGTTTTCGCCTTCATATCTTTGTTGGAAAGAAGGTGTTTGAATTGGGTTTGTTTGACTTATTCGGGAAGAAGGAAGTGCCTAAAACGTTTTTCGCCCTCTCGTGCGAATTCCACCCGTACCGCCTGCCGTCCGGTTCAAACGATTTCGTGGACTTGGAGATTTCACTAACCAACAACTTCGACAAGCCGGTTCTAACCTCAATCGTGGTCGAAGTGCCTAAGGGGCTCGGCTTTGAGCGCTCTGCCATCCAATGCCAGCGCGAAATCCGCTTGGGCACGCTCGCGGCTTTTGAAAAAAAGTTCGTGAAAGCCCAAGTTTGGAACACTGCAAGGACGCCGTCGGGCAATTACGGTGTTAAAATCACTGCAATAGCGCACTTTAACGACTACGCGCACGTTCTCAACGAGGCGAGAAAGACGATGACGCTGCGCGTCGGCTAAAGCTTTTTTTTCAATTCTTTTTTCAAGTGGCTTAGTTTTTTAGTTATTTATTTTTCCCAAACTGGCGTTATTTATGGAAAAATTTTTCAAGGGAGTATCGCTCTCAAGCGTTCAAGGGGACTTGGTGGGGCAGAAAGCCGACGCTATAGTCAACCCCGCCAACTCGCTTGGCTTAATGAATGGGGGAGTCGCGCTTGCGATTAAAAACGCGGTCGGACCCCAAATCGAGGAGGACGCGGTAAAGTGCGCGCCAATCCAAGTCGGCTCGGGAGTCGTGCCGACTTCAACTCGCTCAAAAATCCCAGCGCGTTTAGTGCTGCACGCTAGTGTTATGGAGCAGCCCGGCCAGCGCACTACGCCTAAAATAGTGGACTTGTCCGTCCGCTCGACGCTGATTGAGGCAACCGCGTTAAATCTTTCTTCCATAGCTTTTCCCGCAATGGGCGCAGGGGAGGGGAGGCTTGAATTGAGCGAGGCGACGCGGACAATAGTGTTTGGAGTAAAATACTACTTGTCCAAGCACAAGACCAGCCTGAAAAAAATCGTTTTCGTCGCGTTCGACTCCGAGGCGCTAAAGCACTTTGACCACGCGATTGGCCAAATCTAAACAAACCGGCTTTGAAACTGGGCAAGGGTTTTGAAACAACGCAAATGGTTTTGAAACAGCGCGGATTTTGGAAACCTAGCAAAGGATTTAAAAATAACCAAAGCGCTTAATTGTATTTATTGCGCGGGGAAGGCAAAGGGTTTGCTTGCCTTCTTTGGTCGCTTTTTGGAGAGATTTTAGCTATGATTAAATTGTCTAACTTGGTTGGAATGGAAGTATACACCGACACCGCGCAGCTGGTGGGGAAAGTGTACGACGTTATTTTGGATATGCAAAAGGGGGAGGTGGTGCGCCTTACCCTCGAGCCGCTAAATCCGTTGAGCAAGGACGAGGCAAAGCGCATTTTCAAGGACAAGACCGTGATGTACCGCTCGGTCAAGGCGGTTGAGAAAATCATCATCGTCTCCTCAATCGGCGCGAAGACAAGCGATTTTTACGAGGAAGAGCCTTCAAAGGAAGCCGCCGCCAAGGCAAGGCCGCCGGTGTTTTCCTACCGGTACAAAAAGTAATTTGGCTTGGCGCCGTTTGAAACCGAACGCTTCTTAAACTCTTTTTTTCCCTATTTGCTTATGAAAACGATTTTTTCTCAAAAGCCGGCTTCCGCGTTCAACAATGCTCTTTTCGTAGCGTTTGAGCAGCGGCTTTTGGCGGCTAAAGAAAGTTTTTCCCCAACAGAGTGGGCGCTCGCGGTTTTGCCGGCGGTTTACGGCCCGTCCGCGGCGGATTACTTGTTCAAGGAATTTTTTTCCTCAAAGAACCTGCTGGAAGAAAAAGGCTTGCTCGCCGTTTTGGGGGAGAGGCAAAAAGCGAGCGTTTCCGAAAACTCGTTTGCCGCGCCGCTAAACAAGCTGACTTTTCTTAACTCGCTTGATTTGGTTGGCGCGTGGGCGCGAAAATTTAGTTTCGCAAGGCAAGACGAGCAGACCATAGCCCTCTCCGCGATTACTCGCGCCAAAGCGCGGTTTTTCGACGTTTCGCAGGCGGGCTTAATTTAGTTCGCCCGCTTGGTTTAGTCCGCTTGTTTGGCGCTTTCTTTAAGGCAGTTACAGCGAGTCGAACTCTTGTTTTGCCAATCCGTAGCGCTCCCAAAACGGCTTCGAGTTTTCGGCGATTATTTTCTTGTAGCGGTTAATTCTCCCAACCGCGGTTTGCTCCAGAAACTGCGTCACTTGGGCGCTCCCCCCGCCGTATCGGGCCGCGATGGGGATTGATTCTTGGAATATTGCGCGTCCGCCGAACATTCCGCTGCAGCCGTTTTTCGTCGAGTAGAAAATGTTTTTTTCAAACTCGTGGTCTTTTACTCCCGCGGAGAGC
>JACRGG010000115.1 GCA_016217775.1 Microcaldota archaeon | reverse complement strand
TTCACCCACCCGTCTTACTTCAGCCAATTAAAAGCCGGACTCGAGTTCGACGAGCAAACCGGTTTTTACAAGTTCCAAAACTATTCAACCCTATTTGTTCCAACGGTTGAGGTAGCCACGTTTTACAACGACGGGAAAAAATCCTCGAGAGTACACCAAGTAATTCACGCGCCTTCCTTGGAGGTATGCGAGCAAATAAGCGAAGTATTGTCCAAGCGCGGGAACCTCTCGGCTGACGGGCGGCCGATGTTCGCGAAAACAAGCCTCGCCGAAATGGTCGAGTTAATCCTCGGAGTTTCAAAAGACTGCTTTATTTACCCCGCTCACGCGTGGACTAGCTGGTTCGGCGTGTTCGGCTCGAAAACAGGCTTTGACTCGCTTAAACAAGCTTACGAGGACCAGTACAAAAACATTTTTGCAATCGAAACCGGCCTCTCAAGCGACCCGCAAATGAACGCGCGTTGTTCATTCCTCGATAACATTGCGTTGTTAAGCAACTCGGATGCGCACTCGCCCCACCCGTGGCGGCTAGGCCGCGAGTGCAACGCGTTTAACCTAAGAGATTTTTCGTACAAGGGCTTGCATAAAGTCCTCAAGGAAAACGACAAGACGCAGTTTTTGTACACTGTCGAAGTCGACCCGGCTTACGGCAAATACCATTTTGACGGCCACCGCGCGTGCAGTTTTTCCTGCTCGCCCGAACAATCGCGCAAATTGAATGGAATCTGCCCAGTATGCAAAAAAGAATTAACGATTGGCGTGGAGTACCGAGTTGAGGAGCTCGCCGACAGGCCTAAAGACGCCAAGTCACTGGCTTCATTCAAGCGAGTCCTCCCACTGCACGAATTAATCTCCGCATTAATCGGCTCTCCGCTTTCCTCGCCTAAAGTGCGCGCGATAGCCGATAATCTAATGCCAGCTGGCGCAACGGAATTAAGCGTATTGTTGGATGAGCCAAAAGATGAACTGCTTAAGCGCGCGGACGCGAAGGTAGTTAACGTAATCCTAGCCAACCGCGAGGGCCGAATCAAAGTCAAGCCCGGCTTTGACGGAGAGTACGGCGTGCTGGACTTGAAGGAATTCAAGAACAAAGCACTAGACAAGATGCAAAAAAGCTTGGGGGAATACTAGCTGTTTCAATAACGTATTTAAGCAGCGTTTTCTTTCAGTCTATTATGAAAGACGCACAGGCCATTACGTTGCTTGCTAAAGCAAAACGCGATTTGGAAACAGCCGAATACCTTCTCGACGGCGGTTATCTCCAAAACTCTGCGTTTATGGCGCAACAGGTGGGCAGAAAAAGCATTGAAGGCAGTGTACTTGCGCAAGTTCAACCAGTTGATCAAAACCCACGAGCTGGTTTTTCTAGGCAAGAAAACCGGGGCGCCGGCAAGCGTCTTGGGCGTTTGCGAGCAACTAAACCCGTTTTTTATCCAATTGCGTTACCCTGATTACGAGGAGGACATAAGCGGGAAGGAAGCAAGCGGGTTGATTGAATGCGCGAAGAAGGTGGTTGAATGGGCGAAGAAAAGCATTTGATGCGCTACTTGAAGGAATTCAAGAAAGTCCTGGAGAAAAAACTCGGGTCTGTTACCCTAATATTGTTCGGCTCCAGCGCTACGGGCAAGGCAAAAGCCGAGAGCGACGTTGACTTGATAATAGTCTCAAAAAAATTTTCTGGCAAGAAACTCCACCAGCGCCCGCGGGGGCTTTGGCTGGCGTGGAGAATGGACAAGCCAGTTGACTTCATTTGCCTCACCCCCGCAGAGTTTGACGAAAAAAGCGGGAGGACCACCATAGTCCACGAGGCCCTAAAACACGGCATTACAATCTGAATACGGCTAGGCGAGAAGCAAAAGTTTATTGGAGAATACTACTTGTTTTCCTCATCTAGTTTTTTTTCCTTATTCCATTTTTTCCTTAGTTCCATCGCTTTTCTTCCCCACTTTCTCTCGAATTCTTTTGCAGAATACAATCTTGCGTCCATTGCTTTTTGAATAGTTTCGTGTTGCTTAGCGTATTCTCTCCTGTCTAGCGCCCTTATCTTGATGTGGTCTATGTCCGCCATTACAAGCCGCCCGGCCATCGTCTTTGGGTCGTATTGAATGAAAAAAGTTTTTTTGAAAGCCAAGTCCGGCTCGTCTTTAGAACGATGCCCGTATATTTCTATTTCTTTTTTTCCGGCAAGCTCCCGCATTCTTGCAACGTGCGCGCGCAGTTGCCTTCGCAGCGCCGCGCCGTTTTTCAGCTTTGTAAAATCAAAGTCGTGCGCTTCCTCAAGCCTGTTGTTGCTTGCCTTCAAGTTTTCAGTAACCGTCAGTATTATCCCTTTTTCTCCCCCCCCCGCTTTGATTGTCTTATGCAAGGCGATTGGAAAGCGTTTTTTCCGCAAGTACTCCGCTTGGTGCTCTAGAAAATGCCTGCCAATAAAATCCGGCTTTACTTTCTTCCCCTCAACGCTTACTTTTCCAGCCAAACTGCGTTTTTTCAAACCAATCCAGTACTCCCCTAACGCAATAACCGCCTGGCCCTCTCCAACCCCTAAATTACCGTTTCCTACGCAATAGCCCTCGCTGGTTTCCTCCAGTTTTCTTTCAGCAGCCCGCTGCAGCCTGGGCATTAATTGTTTCAATCTCCGCTCGCTGATGCCCCAAGGCTTATACGGCTTCATTTCAACTCAAGAAAACTAGTGCCGCGCTTTGTTTTAAATTGTTTTGAGCCTTTTCAAGAAAACAACTAACAAAAAATCCTTTAATTTTAACTCAAAGTTATCAAAAATGATATCTTTAAATACTATCAGAAAGAAACAATGGTGGGAGAATGCTGCGTGAGGGGCTATGAGGAACAACGAGTGGATGGAAAAATTTCCGGTAATACGGCTTAATGAAATTGCGAGGCGGACTAAAAGCAAGGCTTACGCTAAATTATTGGTTCACCGCCTTGTGCGGGCGGGAAAATTAACGAAAGCGGCAAGAGGCGCGTACTCGGCTTTTGAAGACGTTTTTTCCGTAGCATCAAACCTTTACTTTCCAAGCTACGTTTCCGGCCTGTCGGCGTCTTACCGCAACGGCTTAACCGAAGCAATACCAATTTCCATTACCGTCATAACGGGCGGAAAGCACAAAAAAATCGAGTACAAAAAATACGTTGTGGAATTCATTGACTCAAAACAGTTATGGGGTTACCACAAGGAAGGCAAGGACAACGGCGTTGTCTTCGCCGCGGACTTGGAGAAGCTGCTGCTAGACGCGTTTTTGCACCCAAGGCAATTCGGGAATTTTGAGGAAATAGAAAACGCGTTCAAGAACTCGGAAAACATTGACGTTGAAAAACTAAAAGCATATTTGCTTCGGCTGAATTCAAACAAGGTCTATCGGCAAGTCGGCTGCTTGCTTGAAAGACACCAAGGCACTGACTTAAGCGGCCTGATGCCAGTCAACAAAAACTATTACCGTTTAAATCCGTTCATCGGGAAGGGAAGAAAACTCAACAAGAAATGGAGGCTGTTCGAATGAACGAACTGGAGTTAAGAAAATACGCTAATGTCCGCGGGCTAAACTTGGGGCAGGCTGAAAAAGACTACTTCCAAAATATGGCATTGTTCGTCTTATACAGCCGCGTGTCAAAAGAACTCGTGTTCAAGGGCGGGACGGCATTGGCAAAGTGCTACGGCTTGAACCGGTTTTCCGAAGACCTTGACTTTACTGCCAGCCAATGGCTTGACTTCACTGACTACGTTGGGAAAGGACTTGACGAATTCAATTTAGCGCACTCGATGAAAGAAGCCAAGGCCAGCCCCAACAGCAAGAAGTTTAAGGTAAAAATCGAGGGCCCGCTCTACAAGCAGTCTGAAAAAACTCTTTGTTCCCTGACTCTTGATTTTAGCTTGCGGGAAAAAGTATTGATGGAGCCCGACTCTGTAACCATAGGGCTCCATATGGATGTAATCCCCGTTTTCGATGTTTACGTAATGAAGAAAGAGGAGATAATGGCTGAAAAAATACGCGCGCTGTTCTCAAGGGAATCAGCTAGGGACTTGTACGACCTTGTTTTTTTGATACGCGGCGGCGCAATAGCTGACAAGAAAATTGTTGGCGAAAAACTCGAGTTTATCCAAACGAGTTTTGATGAAAAAAAATTGATGAACCGGTGCCGCCAGCTTGAAGGAATTTGGGCAAGCGAATTAAAGTCCTTGGTTAGAACCGCGCCGGATTTCAACCAGTACTTAAGCGAAGTAAAACGATTTTCGTGGATAAGGTAAAGCCGGTTTAAGAAAATAACTGCCCAAAGCGCCGATTCCAATTTTTTGCCGCAAAGCCATTGCCCGGCGTTATACCAAAAGGTTTTATACCAAAAAGTATAAAATAATTGTATGGGGAAAAATAATAGCATAGTGGAGAATCCATTCGTATTCGGGAAGGTAGTGCGGGGAGAGCATTTCTGCAACCGCGAGAGTGAAATAGCGCAGCTTTGCGAGCTAGTCCGCTCTAAACAGCACGTAGTATTGATTTCCCCAAGGCGGTTTGGCAAAACCTCGCTGGTTATCAATGCATTGGAGAAAAACAAGATTCCGTACGTGTACGTCGACTGCACGCTTGTGGACGGGGAAAAGGGGCTTATGGAAGCGGTCTTAAACGATTACGCGAACAAGCTGGACAACATCGCGCTGTTGGAGAAGATAATGAAAAAACTCGATTTTTCCTTCTCCATTTCAATAAACCCGGTTAGCGTGAGCGTAACGGGGGTGAAAGCGGATTCCTTAAAGGGCGTTCTTTCCCAAGTGGGGAAAAACTACGTGCTGGTCTTCGACGAGTTCCAAGACGTTTACGAAAAGGAAAAAAACCTGGCAAACTCGCTTCGTTCAGTCATCCAGTTTCTTGACAAGTCCGTCATAATGCTTGGAAGCAAGCGCCACGTGCTCGACAAGATGTTCTTAACCCCGCGCGGCATTTTCTACAACTTCGGCTACGCCCTCCACCTGCAAAAAATCGGGGAAAGCGCGTTCAAAAAATTCATTGCGCGCTGGTTCTCGAAAAGCGGGTTGAAGATAAGCGAAGGCGAAATAAGCGAGCTGCTCGCAATTGCGGAAAACCACCCGTTCTTCACGCAGTACTTGTGCCACTTCGTGTTTGAGAAAAGGCGCGCGTCAAAAGCTTCAGTGAAAGAAGTTTTGGCGCAAATCCTTGAAATGAACTCGGCGTTCTACGAGGAAACGTTCAACTCGCTCCCCCTAACGCAGAAAAAAGCGCTTTTGATACTCTCACGCGGCGGTACGCAAGTCTACTCCGGCCCGCTTTTGAAAAAATACGCTCTTACCAGCCAAACCCTCCAAAAAGCGCTGGCACTGCTGATGAAGAAAGAAATAGTGGACAAAAACGCTTCCTATCATATTCTCGACGTGTTCTTTCGCCACTGGTTATACCAAAAGGTTTTATACCAAAAAGTATAACGCGCGGCGTTTAGAAAGATTTATAAGATTGGTCTTGTAAATAAGATTAAGTGATTTTAGTGAACGAGTGCATTGAGTTTGGGAAGATTAGTTCTCGCGGTCAAGTCGCGATTCCGCAGGACATCAGGCGGCAAATGGGGCTGTCGGACGGGGAGAAAATAGTTTTCTTCCTTGACGGAAGCAATTTGTTGATAAAAAAGGCGAGTGAGCTCTCCTGGGCGCAGATAACGCGGCCTTTGAGGAGTTCTACCAAGAATATAAAAGAAGCTAAAGTCAACCAGCTCATCCACAAGATGAGAAAAAATGCGCGCAGTACTGGACACTAACGTACTAATCTCGGCTACTTTTTGGCGCGGCGACTCGTTTTCCATCCTAAAACTCGTTGAAGAAAAAAAGATCGTCGCATTTTCATCCCTAGCCCTGCTAGCGGAATACCTGAATGTCGTAAATAGTGTGGAAATAATCGAGAAAACCGCTGAAAAACAATTGGCTTCAAGGCTTTCCTTCGCCAAGCTCTCTTCAATGCTAAAAGTGATTGAAACCACCACCGTAGTAATTGCGGTGAAAGAAGACCCGGACGACAACAAAGTCCTAGAGTGCGCGATTGACTCGAATGCTGATTTTGTCATAACTCAAGACAACCACTTGCTTAAGCTAAAGGAGTTTAATGGAGTAAAAATCGTTTCGCCAAAGCAAGCCCTAAAACTCGTTTGACTATCTCTTCAAGAAAAACAGCGCGACTGCAATCGCTTCAATGACCGCGAATATGGTTAAATCGAGGTTGTACATAAAAGTCAGCAGGAGCAGCACCGCGGTTACCAGCAGGAGGAAAGTCAGCTTGTCCATTCCAAAAACGTTTGGCCCCGCCCCGCCTAAAGGCGCGCTGACTCCCCCGCTTGAACCGGGCGCGCGGCCTTGATTGATTGGAGTCGCCTCGCCCGTGTTAGGGTCTACTTTCACTGCAAACCCGCATTGTTGGCAGTAAACCACTGAATTAGCCGCGTCAACATCCAACTGGGGATTCCCGCAATTGGGGCACGCCATTGATTCTTCAGCCATAATACTTAAGCAAAACAAACATTGCTTAAAAACCTTGTTCTTCCAAACCGCAGGGGGGAGAACTCCCCCCTTCAGTTTTAGGTTAATCCTGATTCCCCCCTATTGTGAGAATGCTTATGGTTAAGCCATAGGAAAATTCTTGAACAAAAGCGCGGTTATATATTGTATTAGCGCGCAAAATAATTTCTTAGAGAGAGTTGAGCTTTAACGTGAATAAACCAATTTTTATAGCAACAATAGGCGTTCTAGCCGTTTTCCTCCTGTTCGGGTGCGTAAACCCGTTTTCAAACCCGACTCCAACCCCATCGGCAAGCCCCTCCCAAACGCCAACTCCCTCAATAGAGCATAACGTGGTTCAAGCAGGCGACTTGGTTACACTGGATTACACGACTTGGGTTGACGGAAAACTCTTGGATTCCACCAACAAGACGCTAAACCCTTCCTCTAACGGCCCGATTCAAGCAGTTGCAGGAAAAGGACAGTTAATCCGAGGATTCGACCAAGGTCTCCTAGGGCTAAAACGCTTTGAAAGCGCCAACTTAACCATTCCCCCCTCGCTAGCCTACGGGGAGTACAGCCAAGACAAGGTAAAAGCGGTTAGGACGGTGGAGTTCGCCACGGTCTTCACTGCAAGCTCTGTAGTAGTCGGCAACAAGATTCAAAACCAGTCGTCAGGCGAGTTTGGCACAATCATCACAGTCAACAACACTCACACTACCATTGACTTCAACCCGCCACTAGCGGGGAAAACACTCGTGATTAACGTGAAGATACTCGGGATTGCAAAACCACGAGCGCCAGTTGACCCTAGTGCAAAAACCAACAACACCAAATAACTTCGTGCTTTGCCGAAATAAGGTTTGCTTAACGGCGTTGATTGCCGTATTTTCTCAACATACGTTTATAAGGAGCTTGACTATAAGTAGTTGACGCTTGACCCACAAAAGAAAGCTGTTAGCAGTAGAAGGACGGTTTTTTAACCCCCTCGTTCCCTGCAATAAGCTTTTAAATTGCGGAGAATTAAGCGTAGTAAGACATAAGTCTTTATAAAAAAGAGTGTATCGGTAGGCTTCGTATGGAGCTTATTGTACAATAGGTGATATCGTGAAGAGTTTGAATATAAGAAAAGTAGCATCCATTGCCGCGGGAGCAGCATTAGTCGGAGCAGCATTCGCTGCAGCCGCAACTGTTGACGCAGGCCTGGGAAGCTATAAGTTCTTCAACAACGGAGAACCCAACGTGAAAATAGTAGTTGGCTCTAAAGCTATGGTAAGCGACGCCATTGCAGCCGCCAACATCGCGGCAATGATAGGCAACTTAGCCTACGCGGACGAGCCGTTAACCGTAGACACTTCAGGACTAAGCGTCGGCGGAGCAACCGGCGGAAACGCGACGGTAAGCGGAAAAAGCGCGACTTTGGAAATAACCACTCCGGCATCATCTTCATCGGTGCCGACCGGCTCAAAGCAAGTAACAACCCAGTTCTTTGACGCATTGGACTACGGAGTATCAGTATCTGACTTCATAAGAAACACCCACACTGCCGCGGGCTCAATTTACGCAGACGGCATTACTACGGGCGGGTACAAGATTTCCGGAACCGCGGACTCTAACATTGCCTACAAGGGCAAGTTGGACAACCTGGGCTCCTACAGTGTCGAGGAAGAGGAATTCTACTTCCTAAACGCGAAATCGTATTTCGACGTTGCTTCAAAGAAGGTAGTCGGGGACAAGGCGTTAGTTACTTACGTGGCTAACTTCACTTCGGCAATTCCTTTCCATGTGAACACGGTGAACGGCTCTACTAACATTGTCGCCACCGATTCGTACAAGACCGCGAACAGAAACGTGAAACTCAAGTTCTTGGGCGAGCAATACACTTTGACTAGCTTCGAGAACGCAACCAGCCCGGTTTCAATCAACTTGGGGCAGGACGCGATTTCAGCCAAGCAGCTAAAGGCAGGCGAGTCAGTAGTTTTGGGCGGCAAGAAGGTCGTGCTGAAAAGCATTTCCCCGATTGCAACCGGTTCTACAACCCAGCCGTACGCGTACTTCTCGCTGTTCAACGAGGGAGACGACGCTACTCAAATCGACTACTTTACCCTGAACAAGGACGCCGGCTCCAACGAGTACAACAAAAACGGCATAATCCTTCAAATCAGCGAGGTATTCGTAGGCGGTGGTGACTCTTCATTCGCTACAATCAGCTTGTACTCTTCAGCATTGACTCTGACTTCAGGTCAAAAAATCAGCTTTGTCGGAAACGACGCGAGGACCAAGACGAACGACGACGCGGGTTGGCAGATAACCATCACTAACACTACAACGACGGTTGGAACTCACTTAGTCAACTCGTTAAAGTCCATCCAAGTATCCGGAAGGGCTTCAGAGAAGTTGAGTGCGGGAGACTCTTTCAATATGTTGGCTAACCCAATTTCAAAGAAGCTGACTTTCGTCGGGTTGGACACTTCAACGCAAATGGATGACTTGACAATAATTCCATTTGCGGGTGCCCAAGCAATAACTTGGCAGGGATACTCGCAGGAAAAGAACTTAACCAAGTTTTCTTCAGCGAACTTGAATATGTTCGATGTCGGGACTGCAGGCAAAGTGGATGCTTTGTACTTCGACAAGTACAACGGGCAAATCTACTACAAGGACCCCAACTCCGCGAACTACACTAACTCAAGCCAAGTGAACGATAACGTGGTTTCATACTCGTTCCCGGACACCGAGCAGACTACTGCAATTCAATATGTAACTACTGGAATGATGCAGAACGTTGCTTCTTTAGTTAACTCCTCAAACTTGAACAACACTCAAGTAAGCACTCACGGCTTAGGCGGTGCTGGTTTTGGAGGTAACCTAGGAATTGGTGCTCAAATCAATTTCACTGTAACTTACGTAGATGCAGCTGGAGGAGAATCAATTGAAAGTAATGTTACTTTCTACGCCAACACTTCTGGAACGCCGGGGGATATTCACTATAATTCTACCCAGTTGAACTGGACTGCAAATCCACATGCGTCAGTTTACCGGATTTACAACTCCACTAACTCCAATTACAGTATGATTGGAGGAGTAACTTCGCCAGTATGGTATTCGAGCAACCAAAGTTTCTACGGCTTGGCTACGGCTAACGCAAACTCAACTGCAACTGCGTCAACAACTTGGACTGGAAGTGCTAGGACGGCTAAGCTTAGGGTATTTGAGAGGAGCACTGTGAACAACAACACGCTGAACGGCTGGTGGGAAGTTGATTTGTTCCCAGGCGCAGCGAGTTACTTGTTCAACAGCTCTTCAACAAGCACTACGCTGTTGACCGTGCCGTACTACAGCACCGCTCAAGGAATAGGCAACTACTCTGGTAATTTCAACAATTCTGTTGAGGTCGGTTACGTGTCTCCTGGAGGAAGCGAGTTGAAGGAAGTAACCCTTACTTCAGTAAAACTCAAGTACCCCAAGAGCCAAAGGAAGGTCTACTGGCAGTTTGGTTCGCCAAGCACTGCGAATGTCACGACTACTACCGCAGGCACTCAAACAACCGAGGTTCTAGCCGAGGGAGTCGAGAAGGAGATTGCTTCTGGCTACAAGGTTAAAGTCAAGTCCATTGCCGCAAGCGCGTCCGCTTCTGGCGGGGCTGCTGGAGCCATTTCTGGCACTGCATCAGTGCTGGCTGGCGGGTCTGAAGTAACCAGTGCTGCCGTAGTAAAGTCCTTGAGCGCATCCGACAAGCTAGTAGTGTTGGACTCTGACGCTGCCGCGACTGCAACCGACCAATTAATCGTAGTCGGCGGGCCGTACGTGAACAGTGTTGCAGCCAAACTACCGGGAGTCGGCGACGCCGCTTCTTGGAAGGCTGGAGACGTCTACGTGAAGGAAGTGGGCGGGAAAGTATTAGTCGCGGGTTACTCTGCTGCTGACACTACCGACGCTGCCAACTCGCTGATTGTATGGCTGGCTGGCAAGAGAGACGAAGTCAGAGGATAATCTTCCCCTGATTTTTTTTCTTTTTTCTTCTTCTTTTTTTTATTTTAATTTTTTTTTAAATTTTTTTTAATTAACTCGCTATTTCCCCAATCGTTTTTTTCCCCCCAGCTTTTTTTTCCTCATTTTCTCATAGTTTTCTTTCCGCGCGGGCGGGAATACGTTTATATTCGCTTCTTGGCTTACTTACTTTGTTTTAAGCAGTGGGTGAGCGGGTTTGGTTTCAGGCAAGCAATTTGGTTCCAGTGAGAAGAAAATCGGTTTCAACTTGTTTATCGGCGTTGCCGCCCTCGCGGCAGTGCTATTAGTGGCACTGGTTTTTGTTTACTTGGATTCCTCCGGCAAAACCGGCGCGGGGGCTGGGGCGGCGTCGGGTGCTTTAGTTGACTCATCGAACTCTCAAGCCGGCTCTGCTGCTTCAGCGGCTGAATTGGCTTCCTTGAAGGCTCAAGTGCAGTCCTTAACCGGCGAGAAGGCGTCTTTAGGCGACCAGTTGGCTGCTGCCCGCAAGCAGGTTACTGACTTGCAGGTTAAAACCGCCGGAGTCGCGGATTCAATGGCGTTGTTCACGGCTTCGCAAAAAAACGGGGTTAGCGCCAGCGTTTTCACAGGCGGGAAGGCGACTCTAGACTCTCTTTTAGCCAACCCTGATTTTGCCTCGAGAAAAGAGCCTTTGTCCGCGGCTTCAGGCTCGTTCAACTCGACTTCCAACTTGTTGCTGAATTACTCTTCGTCCGCGGATTACCTGCAGGCGCAGTTTGCGTTGTGGCACAAGCAGGGTTGTGATTACTGGATTGGCGGGGGGAGCACTAACGCGACTATTCGCGACGGTTTTTGCGTCGAGGCTTTGCGCAACGTTTTTTCAACCAAGCGCGCGTGGGTCTTCGTGAATTCCACGCAGTCTTACTTGGATTCGGTCGGGGAGTCCAACGCGTTGCTTGCAGAGGCAATGAGCGGCTGAAATAAGCGCTTAAAAGCTTTTTTGCGCATAATAATTACTCTAGTAAGCCCGTTGTTTTTCATTGTTTTCTATAGGCGGAGCTTCGCTGGTTTTTTTAATAATTAGCTAAAAGGGTGTTTTGAGAAAATGGCTTCTAAAGTGGCGTATTACGGGGCTATCGTGATAATCGCGATGTTCGTCTTGAGCATGTTCATTACTTTCTTGTACTCCGATAACCGTATTCCCACCCCGTCGCCAAGCGTCTTGCCAACGCCATCCGCGCAATTGGCTTCGTTTCAGGGAATCGGCTCCGGCGCCGCGGTGGTAAAGGGGTTTGGGGACTTGGTTCTAGTCTCGTGCCAATCAAGCGGCGCGGACGTTTCCGGCGTTATTTCATCCAATTCCTGCGTGAAGAGGGCGTTTCGCTCGTCCGACGACGTTTACTCGGTGACGCTTAAC